>JAIFLP010000096.1 GCA_020049015.1 Bacteroidota bacterium
TTCATTTTTTAAATGAGGTGCTAAATTCTTACTTTTTAAGGATGCTGTTAATTGTTTGGCTATGAAAGATCTGCTAAAAGGTTTTACTGATTGGTTCAGTTCAATATGTCTGGCAGCAGCCAATTGATCAAGTAATGAATATACCCCGTTTTCGTTTTGATGAACTAGAATGTACTGTGCTTTAAGTTCTGCAAGTGCAAATATTAAAATGAATATACTATTTATAATTATTTTCATTTATTTGCTGCGGGCTTTTTTAAATAATACATTTTTGAAAGCAGCAAAGAAATATTTAATATCTGTTGAAAAAGGATGTTTTTCATAAGCATTCAAATATTTCATTTCTGATGCCATAATCTCTTCTAGTGTTTTGGGGAGGTCTACATAAAAAGGTGGAATGAATCCCGGTTTATGTTTCAATCTTTTTTCTTGCAATTCCGGGGTGTATAAGCTAAAATAATGTTGGCTGAGGGGTCTTACTCCAACTATCTTAATATCGCCTTTTAGAAGGTTGAATACCATGGGTAATTCATCTATCCAGAATTTCCTGAAAATGCGCCCGGCTGAGGTTACCCTGAAATCATTTTTAAATTTTCCTCCTTCGGTGAGATTGTATCGCTGATAAATGTAATCTTGCAGATACTCCGCATAAGGGTGCATGGTTCTTAGTTTATATACTTTTATGGCTTTGCCATTTTTCCCCAATCGACGCAAAGTAATGAATGGTCCATAAGTTGGTTTCATATCGTATGCGGGTTTTTTTATTTTGCGGGCTACAATATATAATAGTCCGTTGATGTGAATATCATCAATCAATTCAAAACCGCATGAGTATAAACGACCAAATGTTTCAGCTTTTGATATTACCCTGTTTTCGCCACGGGTAAGGAAAAAGTATATTTGTTTGGTGTATGGAAATTTGGGAAAAACTCTTTTTAAAATAAAATCAAACGTATAGTAAAAACTGTTGATAATGGGAGGATATTTTTTAAAAATTCTTCTTTTTCGCAATTCCTTTGTTTCTACACAAGAAATGAAAATACCGTTTTGAGGTATTTTTGTATTTACCGCTTCAAAGAATTTATTTATGAATCTGATGTCGTTAATACGTTTTAGGTTAATAATCTGTTGAAAGAATTGATCGGGTTGGTATTCAATATTGGATAGGGTAGTGGTAGATAATACCAGTGTTTTAGGGTTTAATTCATCTATATGTTTTGAAAGTAATTGGTATACATTTTCCGATGCTTCTTTAACGATAGCATTCTTCATGTTAATTAATGCGTAGGAAAATTCGTCTTTGGTTACACCCGTAATATGCTTTTTTGACCGTTTTGTTTTTGCAGTATGCAGGGTATGAAAACTATCTTCCGGAATATCCCGAGATTTGGTAACTACCAGAAAGTATAATGCGCTCCATACAGTAAGTTCAAAAAGCGTTGCCAATCCTACAGTAGAGAAAAAAATGAGTCTAGAAAAATAGGTATCGCGGGTGAGGTACATTAACAGAGCTGCCACGCCTAAAAACATAAAATTACTGGTAATTATGTTTTTAAAGATATCCTGATAGCTTTGTTCTGATAGTTTCGCGTATTTTTTATAGAGAGTAGAAATCAGCAGCCAAATTCCAATAAAAAGCAGAAAAGGCTGGAAATATTGTTTCATATAAATGATAATGGCTGTTGGTTTTAACCACAGGGCAATTACCGAGGCTGCAAGCAGGATGCAGATATCAATAAATATGTAGGCAGCACTTCTTTTCATTTATTTTGTAACTGAGTTTAATATTTCTGTTAAACATCGTTCGGCAGTTTTTCCGTCCCAAAGTTCGGGTCTCACAGGCATGCGGGCAGAATGTAAAATTTTCAAATACTCTTCTCTAATCCTTTTAATGTTATTGCCCACTAATATGCTGGCACCCCCATGTTCCTTGAGTGTTACAGGTCGTTCGGTATTCCAGCGCATGGTTAAGCAGGGGGTACCTAAAACTGTACATTCTTCTTGTAAACCGCCACTATCTGTTAACATTAAACGCGCTCCTATGTTCAATCTTAGCATATCAAAATATCCCAATGCTTGTAATAAATATATATTTTGATTTTTTTGCATCATGTCCAAAATTCCAAATGATTCCATGTTTTTTAATGTTCGCGGATGGATTGGCCATAGAATGGGTAATGTTTGGGCTACTTCATTTGAAAGAAAGCGGCATAATTCTGTAAAAATTTCTTTATGATCAACATTTGATGGCCGGTGCAGCGTAACTACAGCAAAATTATTTTCTTCTACCTTAATTTGGGTTGATTTATTTTCTATAAGGTTGTTTTTGATTATTTCTGTTACATTTAAAGTTGCGGCTTTTTCTCGATTTGCTTCTAAGGTATCAATCATGATATTACCGGTAAAACGAATTTTATGAGCAGGCACTCCTTCTTTTTCTAAATTAGCGGAAGAGATTAAGTCGGGCGTGAGCAGCAAATCAGAAAGCCTATCTGTAACCAGTCTGTTTATTTCTTCGGGCATGGACATATCGCCGGAGCGAAGACCAGCTTCAATATGACATACTTTAATCAGTTCTTTTTTAGCGGTTACCGAACAGGCTAAGGTGGCATTTACATCACCTACAACCACCACCCAATCAGGTTTTTCTTGTTTTAGAACTTTTTCAAATTCTATCATCGTTTTTCCCACTTGCTCGGCATGTGATCCACTTCCTATACCCAGATTGATATCGGCGTCGGGTATGTTAAGCGATTCAAAAAAGGAACGTGACATGCGGTCGTCATAATGTTGACCGGTATGCACCAAAAGATGTTGAACTTGTTTAGGATCTTGTAGAGGTAAGCCAGCATTATGTTTTTCAATGGCCCTGATGAAGGGGGCTATTTTCATGAAATTGGGTCTTGCACCTACTACGCTAATGATTTTTACCATATTGCCTTTTGATTAATCGTATGCCAAAAATCAAAATTAGCAAATTTATTGGTAAAAACAAGTGGGTTATATATTAATCCAATAGCTGGACGTTGTTGAGATTAATTTCTGTGGAAACATATTGGTTAAGTATTTCCATCTTAATTACTATGATATTCTTCTTTTTGTATGAAATGAATTCTCCTTCTAAGCCAATCATATTACCGGTAATTACTTTAACCATTTCGCCTTTGCGCAATTTTCGTTTTACCACTTCAAGTTCTACTCCACTTGATAATAATATTTTGAGATTGCTGATAATATTTTCGGGAATAGTAGCTACTACATTGTTAAAGTGAACATATTTTACAAAGCCATCGGTTCCAAATGCTTTTGCTCGATTTTGGTCGCAAGTATAAACAAAAAGATAGGATCTAAATAATGGTTCTTCCACCCATTTTTTGCGGTCGCTCCATTGTTTCAACCTTTTTTGCAATGGCAAATACACCACAAAACCTAAATATTCTAATTCACTAGCCAGTCTTTTTTCAAAACGAGGCCTGGTGTATATAGCGTACCAATTATAATCTTTTTTTAGCGGCAACAATTGCGTCATGTTTAATGCAATTATTTAACATAATCTAAATAGACGCCAGTTATTCCTTCTTTTAAAGAAATGCTTTCTTTCCAACCCAATAAATGTATTTTACTTACATCTAATAGTTTTTTAGCAGTGCCATCGGGTTTGCTGCTGTCCCATTCAATAGGCCCTAGGTATCCGGTAATGTCTTTAACCAGATAAGCTAAATCATGTATGGTTTGATCTATTCCGGTTCCTATATTAATGTGGGTATTGATTATTTCAGAAGGATTTTTAATGAGGTCTTTAAAACTAACTTTTTCCATTACATAAATACAAGCATTGGCCATATCATCAGAATGCAGAAATTCGCGGTAAGGTTTTCCACTTCCCCATAAATTAACCGATTGTAATGAAATACCATATTTTCCTAAGATGCTTATAATTTTACCTTCATCTGCTGTTCCATTTACTCCTTCAATGGGTTTTTTGTCCAAATCTTTTCTAATGCCAGTCCAATCATTATTTTGAAGGGCTTTTGCAAGATGCATTTTTCTGATGAGTGCGGGCAATACGTGCGATTTTTCAAGGTCGTAATTGTCGTTCGGGCCATATAAATTGGTAGGCATTACCGAAATAAAATTAGTTCCGTATTGTATGTTGTACGACTCACACATTTTTATCCCAGCTATTTTTGCAATGGCATAGGGTTCATTTGTATATTCAAGTGTTGAAGTAAGCAAACTATCTTCGGATATGGGTTGCGGGGCATTTTTAGGATATATGCACGAACTTCCAAGAAAGAGTAATTTTTTTACCCCATTCAGGTAGGCATGGTGAATAATATTATTTTGGATTTGTAAATTTTCAAAAATAAACTGTGCTCTATAGGTATTATTGGCAACTATACCACCAACTTTAGCGGCAGCAAGAAATACATATTCTGGTTTTTCTTTGCTGAAAAAATCAGATGTAGCATTGTAATCCATTAAATTTAGCTCTTCAAAGGTGCGGAATACCAAATTGGTATAGCCTTTTTTTATCAGGTTGCGGGTTAAGGCCGAGCCTACCAGACCAGTATGTCCTGCAACGTATATCTTAGCATTTTTTTCCATCTTATTCAAAGTAATTCATTGTTCTGAAACCACCATCGCTCAAATATTTTTCTTTCTTCATTACGGTAATGTCCGATTGCATCATATCGGCTACCAAATCTTTTAAGCTGTATTTGGGTTCCCAACCTAATTTTTCTTTCGATTTTGTTGGATCGCCAATCAATAAGTCTACTTCAGTAGGCCTAAAATATCGAGGATCAACTTCTACCACTAATTTTCCTTGTAAAGAAGCAATATTACCAATGTATTCTTTACCGCAGGTTTGTTCAAATTTGGCAGTGTCTATGCTATCTATGTAGGCTTTTTCATCTGCACCTACACCTTTAAATACTACATTGATTCCGGTTTCTGCAAATGCCATTCTAACAAATTCGCGAACTTCAGTAGTTTTGCCAGTAGCTATTACGTAATCATCGGGCTCATTTTGTTGTAATATAAGCCACATGGCTTTAATATAATCTTTGGCATGGCCCCAATCGCGTTGTGAGGATAAATTGCCAAGATAAATTTTATCCTGCATACCCAATGCAATGCGAGATGCGGCACGGGTTATTTTTCTAGTTACAAATGTTTCACCACGCAAGGGCGATTCATGATTGAATAAAATTCCGTTGCAGGCAAACATATTATATGCTTCCCGATAATTAACGGTAATCCAGTATGCATACATTTTTGCTGCTGCATAAGGACTGCGGGGATAAAAAGGCGTTTTCTCGCTTTGAGGTATTTCCTGAACCAACCCGTATAACTCACTGGTAGAAGCTTGATAAATGCGGGTTTTTTTAATTAGTCCCAATAATCTTACCGCTTCTAAAATACGTAAAGTACCTATACCATCGGCATTTGCAGTATATTCAGGGGTATCAAACGATACTTTAACATGACTTTGAGCAGCCAGATTATATATTTCATCCGGTTGTACTTCCTGAATGATTCTTATCAGGTTGGTGCTGTCGGTTAAATCGCCATAATGCAACACAAAATTGCGGTTATCGGTATGCGGGTCTAAATATAAATGGTCAATACGTTCTGTGTTGAACATGGAAGCCCTGCGCTTTAAGCCATGAACGATATAACCTTTTTTTAATAAAAATTCTGAAAGATAGGCGCCATCTTGTCCTGTTACGCCTGTAATAAGTGCTACTTTTGTCATTTTTAAAGTCTTTTAGTGATAATTGAAGGATCTAATACACCTTTTACGTCGTATATAACATGTTTGCTTTGTAATAATTTCAACAAATCCATTTGCAGAAAAGCATCGTGGGCTACTGCCGAAACAAGAACATCATATTTTTTAGTTAATTCTTTTTCAGTGTTCATGATATCAAAGCCATATTCGTGCTTTACTTCTGCTTTATCGGCCCAGGGGTCGAAAATATCTATATTGCATTCAAAATCTTTTAATTCTTTAATGATATCAGTAACGCGGGTATTTCTAACATCCGGACAGTTTTCTTTAAAGGTGATGCCGAGAATTAGAACCTGACTACCTGATACGGGTATTTTTTTCTTAATCATGCATTTTACAATTTCGTGTGAAATGTAATTGCCCATATTGTCGTTAAGCCTTCTACCGGCTAAAATAATTTCAGGATGGTATCCTATTTCTTCTGCTTTGAAGGTGAGATAATAGGGATCAACACCTATACAATGGCCACCTACCAAACCGGGTTTGAAAGGCAAAAAATTCCATTTGGTGCCGGCAGCTTTTAATACTTCATGGGTATCAATGCCCATTTTGTTAAAAATCAATGCCAGTTCATTAACAAAAGCAATGTTGATATCCCGTTGTGAATTTTCAATTACCTTAGCTGCTTCTGCTACCTTAATAGAAGAGGCTTTATAAGTACCTGCTTCAATTACCAGGTTGTATAATTGATCCACCACTTCGGCAATTTCAGGCGTTGAGCCAGAGGTAATTTTTCTTATTTTGGTTACGGTATGTACTTTATCGCCCGGATTGATGCGTTCGGGTGAATAGCCGCAAAAGAAATCGCTATTATATTTTAATCCGCTGAATTTTTCAAGTACAGGAACGCAATCATCTTCGGTAGCACCTGGATATACGGTTGATTCATAAATTACAATGTCATTTTTTTTCAGTACTTTCCCAACTGTTTCGGAGGCTTTTTTCAATGGAGTTAAATCAGGCCTATTATTTTTATCAACGGGCGTAGGTACCGTAACTATAAAGATATTGCAATTTTTAAGTTCGTCTAATTGTGATGAAAATTGAAGCATGGTTGCTTTGGGAAATTCTGATGCTTCCACTTCCATGGTACGGTCAAAACCTTTTTTTAATTCATCAATGCGGGATTGATTAATGTCAAAACCTATTACCTGTATTTTTTTTCCGAATTCAACGGCTAAAGGTAGGCCAACGTAGCCAAGACCTATAACGGCAATTTTTTTATTGTTCATTTTTGTGAGTTTGTGTATGCAAATATAATAAATGCTTCCGGTAAATTACCAGAAGCATTTATTTGATTTATTTGAATTAAATAGAAAACTCTTTCTTCAGGGTATCTACGAAGTCAAGTTTTTCCCATGCAAAAAACTCTACTTCGCGCTGAGTTTCTTTACCATTTTCAAACACTTTTACTTTCTCTTTACGGTATGTTCTACCCATGTGTCCGTAAGCCGCAGTTTCTTCAAAGATAGGATTTTTTAAACCAAAGCGTTTTACAATGCTGTTGGGCTTCATATCATATACCTTAGCGATTTTAGCAGCTATTTCACCGTCTGATAATTTCACTTTTGATTTATTATAGGTATTAACAAAAAAGCTAACTGGTTGAGCCACACCAATTGCGTAGGCAACTTGTACTAATACTTCATCGGCAATACCTGCAGCAACCATGTTTTTTGCGATATAGCGTGCAGCATAAGCAGCAGAGCGGTCAACTTTTGAGCTGTCTTTACCTGAGAAAGCGCCACCACCGTGAGCTCCTTTACCTCCGTAGGTATCAACAATAATCTTACGACCTGTTAAACCGGTATCTCCGTGAGGACCCCCAATTACGAATTTACCCGTTGGATTTACGTGCAAAACAAAGTCGTTTTTAAATAATTTCTGAACGCGTTCAGGAAGTCTTTTAATAACACGAGGAATTAAGATATCTCTAACATCGGCTTTAATTTTTGCCAACATAGGCTCATCTTTATCGAAATCGTCATGTTGAGTTGAAACCACTATGGTGTGAACTTTTACAGGTTGGTTGTTGTCATCGTATTCAATGGTAACCTGCGATTTTGAATCAGGGCGCAAATAGGTCATTACTTTTCCCTCACGGCGAATTACTGCCAGTTCAAGTAATAATTCATGCGATAATTCTAGTGAAATAGGCATATAATTATCAGTTTCATTACATGCATAACCAAACATCATACCTTGATCGCCGGCACCTTGTTCTTCTTCAGTTTCCCGCACAACGCCGCGATTAATATCGGCCGATTGTTCATGAATAGAAGAAACTACACCGCAAGAATTTCCGTCGAACATATATTCTGCTTTATTATAGCCAATGCGGTTAATTACCCTGCGGGCTACCTCTTGAACATCAACATAGGCATTGGTTTTAACCTCACCGCTTAAAACGGTCAAACCGGTAGTTACCAGTGTTTCGCAAGCTACTTTAGAATGGGGATCGCTCCTTAAAAAAGCATCAAGCAAGGCATCTGAAATCTGATCGGATACTTTATCGGGATGCCCTTCTGATACCGATTCTGATGTGAATAAATAAGACATAACAATACTGTTTTTAAGTTTAACAATAATAAAATAGGTGGATTGAATGGAGCGGCTTGACTTAAAAAAAAGGGGACTTTCGTCGGTTTAGCTTTTTTTTATCGTGGTTGCAATCTGACTCAAATCTTTCCACATCATAACGAGAAGCAAAATTAATTATTTTTTATTACGATTGCTATTTTTTAACATATTTTTTAAATTGCTGCGCCTATTTGTAGCTGAAAAGCCAAGTTTTGATTTTATAATTTAGGTCAAAAACATGGGAATGCTTGAATCTACAATAAAATAATGAAACATTTTTATTAACAATTCGTAAAAGTTGCTAACTTTAGCTTTTTTTAAAGTAGATTCATAAAATTTGAATTTATTAGTATACAGGTAATTATAAAGAATTTAAAGGATAAAGTACAAGCTTTTTTCGACCTAAAAGTCAGAAAATGGGCTTGTTGTCCTCATGAATAAAAAAAAGAAGATATTATGATACAGCGATTGAGTACCATTATTATTAGCATGTTACTATTGTTCCAGACAGCTATGTTGCATGCAGCCGATAAATATTGGGTAAATGGGGGTGGAAATTGGAGCGATGCGGCACATTGGTCACTTACATCGGGGGGTGCTGGTGGTGCGGGTGTACCTGAGCCTTCAGATAATGTAATAATTGACGACTTCTCCTTTACAGCTAGTGGACAGGCAATTTTCATTGACAAAGCATCTGTGGTAAATTCTATGATTTGGCATCCTACAGGAAAAAATCCAATACTAGCTGGAAAATCTAGCTTGGTAATTATACAGTCATTAAGAATATTTGATGTACCTGAAAATAATTTTGCCAACATTATATATTTGGCAAATGCTAATGATATTGCCGTATATCCCGAAGAACCCAATTTTAAAATCAAGCAATATTTTGAAGCCGATCAAGCTTTTCTTCCTATTTCGGGTGCATTTCCGAAGGCTTTGGGTGATGGGGGTGCAATTACAGCAACAGTAAGTTTCACTAATATTACATGTTTTGGAGCCAATGATGGAAAGGTTAAAGTGGAAATCACTGATGGCGGCAGCGCTCCTTATACCTATACATGGACAAGAATCACAGCACCAGCAACAACAGTTAGAGTAGAAGGATCAACAGCATCTACCAGTGATAGTATTTTAAATGTTGAGGCGGGTCAGTACATAGTAACCATCGATGATCAAAATGATTCTTATATTTTTCCTGCTTCGGCAGTTAATCTTTCTAAAACTGCATTAAATCTGAGTATATCCAAAACAGATATCACCTGTAACAACTCCAATGATGGAACTATAACTGCAACAGGTACCGGAGGTACACGTCCTTATTCATTTACATTACGGAAGGGAGGCATTGATCAGGAGACCTTGCCATCTCCGGCTACATCGCCTTATCGGGTTACCTTTACTGGTTTAGCTCAAGGAGCTGATTATGATGTGGTGCTTGATGATGCCAATTCTTGTGGACCGGTAACTTCGGCAGCCATTACTATAAATAATCCTTCAGCACTTTCAATATCTAGTGTGGTAGGTGCTGATGCTACCTGCAATGGATCATCCGATGGCAGCATTACAGTTACAGCCTCAGGTGGCACAGGTGCTTTAGAATATTCATCTAATAATGGTTCTAACTGGCAATTAGCCAATGTATTAACTGTAGGAGCAGGTAGTCATACAGTAAAAATTAAAGACGCCAATAATTGTGAATTGGCGTATACTTCTAATCCGGTTTTAATTAATCAACCGCCTATAATCGATATTTCAAATGTTGCAAAAACCAATATTACTTGTAATGGCATTGCAAATGGTAGCATAACCATAACAGCATCTGGGGGTACCGGTGCTTTGGAATATTCGGTTAATAATGGAGGAAGCTGGCAAGCAGGCAATTCTTTTGCGGGTTTAGCAGTAGGCAGTTATGATGTAAAAGTTAAGGATGCTAATAATTGTGAGCAGGCTTATAGTTTAAATCCGGTTGTAATTACCGAGCCAAGCGCAATTAATATAAGCAATGTTTCAAAAACCGATATTACCTGTAATGGAACACCAAATGGTTCTATAACAATAACCGCTAACGGTGGTACTCCATCTTTACAATATTCAATTAATAATGGAGGCACTTGGCAAGCATCAAATTTATTCACAAACCTTGGTTCCGGCAGTTATGATGTAAAAGTTAAAGACAATAATAATTGTGAATTGGCTTATTTATCTAATCCTGTAAGTATTTCAGAACCTTCGGCATTAAATATAAGTGACGTTGCTAGTGTTAATATATCTTGTAATGGAGCTGGTAACGGTTCAATTGCTATTACCGCAGCAGGTGGCACTCCTGCATTATCCTATTCTATTAATAATGGAGGGAGTTATCAAGCTGGAAATACTTTTAATTTATTAAGCGCAGGAAGTTATACCGTAAAAATTAAAGATGGTAATAATTGTGAATTAGCGTACATTTCTAATCCGGTATCTATTTCAGAACCGGCTGCAATCAATATTTCCAATGTAGTTAAAACAGATATATTATGTAATGCTGCAAATAACGGATCAATTGTTATTACGGCAGCTGGGGGTACAGGCGGATTAAGTTACAGTATCAATAATGGAGGAAGTTGGCAAGCAGGTAATTCTTTTGCGGGTTTAGCAGCAGGCAGTAATACAATTAAGGTTAAAGATATCAATAATTGCGAAGTTTCATATGCGTCAAATCCTGTAAATATTACAGAACCCGGGGCAATAAGTATCAGCAATGTTTCTAAAACCGATATTACCTGTAACGGCGGAGCAAATGGAACTATTACGGTTACTGCATCGGGAGGTACCGGTACTTTGGAATATTCAAAAGATAATGGAATAAATTATCAAGCATCCAATTTATTTACAGGTTTAACTGCCGCAACCTATCAAGTAAAGGTTCGAGATGCGAATTTGTGTGAACGAGCACATGTTAGCACTACGGTTATCGGTCAGCCAGGGGCATTTACCATTTCAGTTGTTAAAACAGATGTTTCAATTTGTTATGGAAATACAAATGGAGCGATTAATATTACCGCATCAGGAGGTACTTCACCTTTAAATTATTCAACAGGGGGAGCTTATGGTGCAAATAATAATTTTATAAACTTGGCTGCAAACAGCTATAATGTCTCTGTGCGAGATGCATTAGGCTGTATTGGCACTTATGTGTCTAATCCGGTTGTAATTGGCCAACCTGCACAATTGCTCATCAATAGCGTTACGCCTACCAATATTGCTAATTGTAATGGCGATCTTACGGGTGCTATTAGTATCAATGCAAGTGGAGGTACCGGTGTGCTAAATTATTCTATAAATAATGGATTTACTTATCAGCCAGGTTCAAATTTTTCCGGTTTGGCTGCTGCATCTTATAATATTAAGGTACGGGATGCTAATTTATGTGTTGTTACTTATGCAACAAACCCTGTGGTTCTTACTCAACCTGCCGCCATTACCATTAATAATATTGCAAAAATAAATGTTAGTGGTTGTTTTGGAAATACCAATGGTTCAATTAATATTGATGCTACAGGTGGTTCGGGTTCGCTAAATTATTCCATTAATAATGGAGGGGTCTACCAAGCTTCTAATAGTTTTCCCAATTTAGCCGCATCGTCCTATAATGTTTTAGTGCGCGATGCTAATAATTGTACCCGCACTTATACTTCAAATCCTGTTGTGGTAACTCAACCTTCGCAAATAAATATTAGTGCTGTAAATAAAACGGATGTTACTTTATGCTTTGGAAATAATAATGGTTCTATATCTATCACTGCGATTAATGGCACAGGAATTTTACAATACTCAATTGATAATGGTTTAAATTATCAGTCCTCAAATACTTTTTCATCTATTATAGCTGGGTCTTATAATATAATGGTTAAAGACGCTAATAATTGTACCCGAACTTATGGCAGCAATCCTGTTGTAATAAATCAACCGCCTCAATTGTCTGCAGCAGTTGCTGTTACTAATGTTACAGGTTGTTTTGGATATGCAAATGGTTCTATTGTAATTACCGCATCTAGTGGTACTCCGCCCTATGAATATTCAATTAACAATGGCGGGTCTTATCAGCCATCAAATACTTTTAATGGACTTATAGCGGGTGTTTATACTGTCTTGGTTCGTGATCAAAACGGTTGTTTATTTGCAGGTGCTACCAATCCTATTACTATAACTGAGCCTTCACAAATTAATATTAGTACAGTGGTTCCAACAAATGTTACTACCTGTTTTGGCGACAATACCGGAGCCATTGCTGTTACAGCTTCTGGAGGTACCGGTCTTTTACAATATTCTATTGACAATGGCTCGAATTATCAGTTGGCCAACACATTTTCTTCATTGGTAGCTGCTTCTTATACCGTTAAAGTAAAAGATGCCAATGCTTGCGAGATTAGTTATGCTTCTAATCCTGTAGTTGTTAGTCAACCTGCAATGCTTAGCATTTCTTTGGTTACTGCTGCCGATGCAACTTGTAACGGACAAGCAAATGGAAGTATAAATGTTACAGCTGTAGGTGGTACCGGAAGCATACTTTATTCAGTAGATAATGGTTTGAATTATCAGGCATCCAATGCCTTTAATGTTACCGCAGGCTCCTATGAAGTGAAAGTACAGGATGTCAATTTATGTGAAACTTTATATGGTTTTAACCCAGTATTAATTTCCGAACCTTCTGCAATATCAATTGATAATATTTCAAAATCTGATGTCTTTCCTTGTTATGGCGATGATAACGGTAGTATATCCATTACTGCCAGTGGAGGAACTGGTACATTAACATATTCTATTGACAATGGAGTTTCTTATCAAGCTTCAACCGATTTTAATGCTTTAGCTGCCAATAATTATGCGATAGTTGTAAAAGACGATAATGCTTGTGAACAGATATATTCGGGCAATCCCTATGTTATTACGCAGCCTCTGCAAGTTTCAGTAAGCAGTGTTATTGCTTCAAATGTTACAGGTTGTTCAGGAAATAACGATGGGTCAATTGATATTACTGCTCTTGGAGGGGATGGAAATTATGAATATTCCATCGATGGGGGTTCTAATTATAATCCTTCGTCCAGTTTTTCAAGTCTTACTGCCGGATCCTATATTGTTAGCGTGCGGGATGGTTTTAATTGCTCAGGATCTTATGTTTCTAATCCGGTTATTATAACTGAGCCTAATCCAGTTCAGGTTGATGCCGTTAATCTTACTCATATAACTTCATGTTTTGGTAATGCCGAAGGTGAAATAGAAATTATTGCATCGGGTGGTACGGGTGCTCTTGAATATAGTATCGATGGTGGTA
>JAIFLP010000078.1:0-3716 GCA_020049015.1 Bacteroidota bacterium
AATTATACGCACTCTCATAAATCCTACTCACTTCCTTTTCCTTCTCTTCCATTTCTTTTAAATAATTCGGATTGGTAAGTATCATGGCATAAATTGATTCAGGAAAATCGCGTATTATAAATGATTTATAGTATTCCATCATCACCTTATTATCTTTATTCCTATACAAATTATACAAGGTAAAGGCTGCTTCGGCAGCTGCAATATCTTTCGGAAATCTCTTAATCAGTTGATCAAATTGCTGAATTGAAAGCGCTTCTTCATCCAAATAATCCTTATAAATATTCCCCGAAGTCATATATGCGTCTTTAATCCTTCTATTTGAAGCATCAATCATAGAATCATTTTCCGGTATATTTTGGGTATAAAACTCCCTGCTCTTATTATCGGTCACTTTTTTCTTCCCTGTTTCAGCATCCAATAAATCGGTTCCCTCCAAATCAGCATCAATTTCTCCCACGTTAACCATTCGCTTATTTATTCGCCTCCAATTATCTTCTAATTTTCGGTTATTGCCCCATTTTAGCCTAAACTCCGGTTCCCCAAAACTTTTTGCTGTTTGATTATAAAAATACCATTTTCCTTGTTCAGCTTCTGATGCGGCATTAGACATATTACGCATATTATTATATTCCGTCATATTGGCTCCACCCGACATCTCATCAATCTCCTGCTGCTTTTTAATTTCTTCTTCTTTTCTTACTTCTGCTATAATCTTATCTATTATTTTTAATCTTTCAGCGTCAGGCAATTTTGCTAATCGTTGCACACTATCTTCAAGTTGTATGGTGTTAATTGCTTTAACCAATTTCCCCAAGCCTTTTGATTTTGAATACAGTTGATTGTAATTAGGGTATGTTTCATTTACCAAAACCAAGGCCGTATCATAATAAGCTGCTGCTATTAAATAATCTTTACGATCATAAAAAATATCTGCTATGGTAAGATACGATTTTGCTTTTTGCTTATCATTAGCAACACTGTATTGAGCAGATCGTTTATAATTTACAATGGCACTGTCCATATTGCCTGTCTTTCGGTCTACATCGGCTATTGCAAAATAAATTTGATCTAAAAAATCCTTATTTTTTGAATCTTTCATTAATTTTTGTAATCGCGACCGGATGGACTTTTCATTGCCCGATGTTCCTTCAAATGTTCCCGCACTATTAATGGCAGCATTGAAAACGAATTCGTAGGGAGGCTTCATCTTGATTACTGCATCATACATATCAAGCGAAAGACTTAAATTACCCATCTTTTGATACAATTGAGCCAATAAAAACTTATATCGTATTTTTGTTTGCTTCTTTTGCGAATGCTTCAACGCCAATTTTAATTTTTCAATAGCCGGTTCATACTTAGCCTGATCAATAAAAATATCGGTATATACAGCATAATAAAACGATCGGGTTTTCTTCTTCAGCTTCTCTGGTTTTACTTTTTGTAAAATCTCTTCTGCCTCTTTATACTCTTTTGAATAAATAAGTGTTCGAGCCAGCCAAATATATACTTCTGGGATTATTTTCGATTCCGGGTATTCCTTTAAAATAAAACGAAATGACATATTTGCCAATTCGTAATCCTTTTTCATAAAATGCGACCTGCCTATCAAAAAATAACTATCATCTACCCAATTATTATACTCCTTTTTATTGTAAAACTTCTTGTCTTTTTCGCGAACAACCCCTTTTTTTAATTCAGGTTTTACTGTTATAGAATGAAATGCTATTACTTTAGTGGACTTTTTAATTGTTGCGTCCATATCACTTGCTAAAACATTCGCATCTGCTTTTGTTTCTCTAAAAACAGGTAGCAAATCAGAAAAATCTTCTTTAAGGTTCTGATATAGCTTTGTTTCCCCCTTTTTATATGATTCGTTCCCATTAAAATAAACATTGTAATGTGCAGTCAGATTGTGATAAAAACGCGATAAAGCCGTATTTTTCTTGGTTGAACACGAAGATATCAAAAAGATTAAGATGGCTGCAAATATAAAATATCTGATTTTCAACGATGTATTTTTTTTCTTGTTTCAGCAATAATAGTAATAAACAGACAAATAATGCTAATTATTGTTGAAAAATTCAAATATATTACATTTCTCTTTATATTTACCACAAAAAAGAAATATGTCGAACCAATCAATCAGGGTACGCTTCGCTCCTAGTCCAACAGGACCCCTCCACATTGGTGGTGTTAGAACCGCTTTGTATAATTATCTTTTTGCCAAAAAACTTGGAGGCACATTCATTCTTAGGATTGAAGATACCGACAGCAATCGTTTTGTTCCCGGTGCCGAAGAATACATTATTGATTCATTCAAATGGTGCGGCCTCCCTTTCGACGAAGGAGTTGGTATTGGAGGTCCTTATGCCCCTTACCGTCAGAGCGAACGAAAAGAAATATACAAACAATATGCCCAACAATTAATCAGAGAAGATAAAGCGTATTATGCTTTTGATACTCCAGAAGAATTGGAGAATTTAAGAAAAAAATTAGAGTCTGAAAAAGCTTCCAATACCAGCTATAGCTATCATGTTCGAAAGGATATGAATAATTCCCTTACATTAGGAATGGCTGCTTCTGAATCGATGATAAATGAAGGTATTCCCTATGTAATTCGCATTAAAATGCCTGAAAATACAATCATTGAAGTAAATGATATCATAAGAGGAAAAATTGAAGTCAATACATCTACCCTTGATGACAAAGTATTATGGAAATCATCCGACCAGCTTCCCACCTATCACTTGGCAAATGTTACCGATGATTTTCTGATGAAAATATCACATGTTATAAGGGGTGAAGAATGGTTGCCTTCTTTACCATTGCATGTTTTATTATATCAATACTTAGGATGGCAAGCATCTATGCCTCAATTTGCACATCTTCCCCTTTTGTTGAAACCCGATGGTAAAGGTAAGCTCAGCAAAAGAGATGGTGATAAGATGGGCTTCCCTGTGTTCCCTTTAGAATGGATAGATCCGAAAACTGACGAAATATCAATGGGTTACAGAGAATCTGGTTATTTTCCTGATGCTTTGGTTAATTTTCTTTCCTTCTTGGGCTGGAACCCAGGTACCGAAAAAGAATTATTTTCATTGAATGAACTTATAGATGCCTTCTCATTGGAGCATGTAAGCAAATCAGGCGCCCGCTTCGATTTTGAAAAAGCCAAATGGTTTAACCATCAATACCTGATGCAAAAAAGCCCCGAAGAAATTGGAAATATCTTCATGAAAATTAACAAAGAAAAATTAGAGGCTTTCCCGCAAGACTATATTATAAAAGTATGCGGTTTGGTAAAAGACAGAGTCAGTTTTGTACATGAAATGTGGAGTCAATCGTATTTTTTCTTTGAAGATCCCCAACAATACGACCAAGAGCTGATCAAAAAGAAATGGAAATCTGATACCAATACATTATTATCTGATGCAATCAATGTCTTGGATAATATTTCACTTTTTACCGCACCAGCTATTCATGATGCATTACATGAGTTTTGCCAGCAAAAAAACATAGGCTTGGGCATGGTTATGATACCTCTGCGCTTATCATTGGTGGGTGCTGGTATCGGCCCAGATTTACCGCTCATCTTAGAAATGCTCGGTAAACAAACGGTAATAAAAAGAATACAAAAAAGCATTAACACAATAAAATCGGAATAACATGAAACGAGTTATTATTATCTTAATTTCTACTGCTATCTTTTT
>JAIFLP010000078.1:3735-6125 GCA_020049015.1 Bacteroidota bacterium
CATAAACGATAAAATGGAATTAACAGGAATATCAACCAGCTTTCCCCGATTCACTTATAACCTATGGTTCCGTTTAGAAAGCAGCAGTGATATGATAAATAAAAACATATGGATTTCGCTCGAAAAAATTGAATCAAATAACAACAAAATCATGATTTTTGACGAAAACAGAGGCTTGATCTCCGATACTTCTCATTTTTACATCAATAGTTTTTCAGTTGAACAAGCCGGCAGTTATACCCTAAAAGGCTATCTGGAAGATTCGGGAAAAAAAACTTTAATCGCCAGCAGCAACTTTAGCATAGCCAACTAATTCTATTTTGCAATATGAACGGTTTGCACCGGAAAAGGGATTTCAATTTTCTCGCGTTTATAAGCCAATAGTAAATTCTTTAAAAACTCATGGCGAATTATATGCTGATCTACCACTTCTTTTATTCTGAGGATCACACTAAACTGAATACTAAAATCACCCAATTCATTGATTCGGATAAAAGGCTCAAATGCTTCCACGCCTCCGGCAACATTTTGTAAAGTTTCTTTAGCTGCTTGCAAGGTTATTAATTCAACCCTATCCATATCACTACCATAGGCTACATTTATTTTAATTACCAATGACATTTCTTTTTCTGGTAGATAAAAATTGGTGATTTTTGAGTTTGCCATTTTAGAATTAGGGATCACTAAAATATTATTTGGCAAAGCCCTGATCATGGTATTTCTCCAGCCAATATCGTGAACAAACCCTTCTTCTCCGCTATCAAGGCGAATAAAATCTCCAGGTCTTATTTGCTTGGATACAAGGATGTGAATTCCGGAAAATAAATTTGACAAAGTATCTTGTAAAGCAAGAGCAACTGCTAAACCTCCCACACCCAATGCTGTAAGAATAGGCGCAATAGATATACCCAATGATTGCAATGCTATTAAAAACCCTATTATAATTACAGATATGCGGGTAACATTGGTAAAAATACTGGTCGTTGGCAATTCACCGCCCGATGATTGAGAATATTGCCGAACCATGCCAACCAAAACCTTAGATGCAAAAAATGTTACCGACAAAATCGCTGAAATTATAATCAACTTGCGAAGATAATCATGCAATGTAGGCGATAAAAATTCCATATTGTAACTTGCTGAATAGATACCAATCAGCAAAAACCAAATACTTGTATAAGGATGTAAAGAATGGATGATAACATCATCATACTGCCAAGAAGTTCTTGAGGCAATATGTTTTAACTTTTTTAAAACAATTTTTTCAAAAATATATCCAATTAAATAACCACCGGCAATAAGCGATAATGGCAAAATTAGCATCTTCAAATTAAAACCCGCGGCTCCACCTATTCCTAACAATTGATCCATACTCTTTTTTTTGCAAAAGTAAATGAATATCCATAAAAATTCATAGAAAATGAATCTATTTAACGATTTTTACCGCAAGTCGGTCCCAACAGAAAAAATGTTACTATTTGGTCGATATTTACCTATCCCAAACAAAAACATCAAACCCCTTGTATTATAGAATTATAGGACATTATCGAAACCATCTTCATGAATTTAAAAATCAAATATTTTAAAATTATCTTGTAAAATCAAATTAAAATTATTATGTTTAAGGTCTGAAATTGACTTATTGACTAACTAAAAGGAAGAAAATATTAATTTTGAAAATGTTGTTTAATTTTAAGTGCATTTTAGAATTATTAATAAGAGGGCTTGTTACTTTTGGGAAAATAATTAGAACATGATGAAAAGAATTAGTATTGCAGGATTATTGCTGGTTTGTTTAACGGGCTTGCCTTTGTTGAAGGCCCAACAACTTCCACTTTATAGCCAGTATGTCATGAACACTTTTTTGCTGAATCCTGCTAGTGCAGGTAGCGATGGGTATACGGTTTTAAACCTAACATCGCGCAGGCAATGGCTGGGTTATAAAGATGGTCCACAAACCTACTCATTTGCAGCCCAATCACGCATGCTTAAAAGAAGAAATTCTGTTTCTAAAAGCAGATTGAAAGGATCCCGATCTGGAAATGTGGGTCTTGGAGCTAATATATTCAATGACAAAAATGGAGCATTCTCCAGAACTGGTGCTTCTTTTTCTTATGCCTATCACCTCAACTTGTTCCGTTCACAAATTTCCATGGGTGTTTCAGGATCTTTTATGCAGATTGGTATTGATAAAACAAAACTAGATTTTGAAGATTTTGAACCGCTAACAAGCACATTGGGACGAAATATTTATACGCCAGATTTCTCAGTGGGTGCTTATTATATGTTTGAAGGTTTCTATGCCGGTGTTTCTGCCGATCAATTGTTAGAATCTTTTTTTCGCATCTCCGGAAGTCAACTTGACTATATACTTCGTCGCCAATATTACT
>JAIFLP010000020.1 GCA_020049015.1 Bacteroidota bacterium
TAAAATAGTGAGCAGAAGGATTGCAAGAAATCCTGATAAATACGTTTTCTGTACCATAATAGTTAAATTAGTTTACTTAGTTTAAGTGCTGTCTAAGTTACAACCTATTGATACGGTACCCTATCTGTTTTTGATTACTTTTTTTGTAATTATTTTACAAAAAATGGTATTTTTTTTACAATCAAATAATTTGATTATTGAAATAATCCTTTAGAACCTGCTGGTCTGATGAATTAATATCCTTTGGTAGGTTTTTATAAGAAAAAAATAATAGTCCTAAACTTTCTTCATTTGATTCAATAAGATTGCCAGAATACGTTCCTGCGCAATATACAATATTCACAAAATATACCATGTCGCCATTAGGATAAATATGAAATTGGTCTTTTCCTGAATACACATTAAATAAATGTAAATCGTTTACCATCAGACCTGTTTCTTCATACGCTTCTCTTTTGGCACACTCTTCCAAGCTTTCGCCCAATTCCAATGCACCTCCCGGTAAATTCCATGTTTCATCATCAGCACGTTGCTGCAAAAGAATTTCCCCTAATTCATTGGTAATAATAATCCCCGAGGCAGTATAAATCAACGGTGCATGTCCTACATGTTTTCGCAATTCTTTTATGTAATCAGCCATTTGAAATGTTGTTTTAATGATTCAAAGTTAGTAAATATTTTTTTATAAAGTCTTAAGGTCTGAAGGTCTCAAAGTCTTAAGGTCTGAAGGTCTTAAGGTCGCAAGGTCTAATGACTTTCGACTTTCAGACTTTCAGACTTTCAGACTTTCGACTTTAA
Organism: Bacteroidota bacterium; assembly: GCA_020049015.1. Classification (GTDB taxonomy): domain Bacteria; phylum Bacteroidota; class Bacteroidia; order Bacteroidales; family DTGW01; genus JAIFLP01. The sequence continues at coordinate 799 of JAIFLP010000020.1, forward strand.
GACTTATTTTATATGTAACATTTTACCCTATTAATTCCCAAAAATGTTAAATTTGTGCTTTGTTTTATAAAAATACTTGATTCATGGGATTTTTTGGAAATATTTTAAGCAGTTTTTTAGGGAGTAAATCAGTCCGCGACATAAAAGAGGTTAGCCCTATTGTTGAATTAATAAAAGCAGAATACGAATTGGTAAAAGAGCTTTCGCACGATGCTCTTAGGAAAAGAAGCCATGAATTAAAACTGCAAATCAGGGAGTATGTTTCAGGTATAGAAACTGAAATTGCCGATTTAAAAAAGCTTATAGAAAATCCTGATGTTCCTATTGCCGAAAAAGAAAAAGATTTTCAGAAATTGGAAAAATTACAATCTGAATTAGACGATAAATACAAAGACATTCTAAATGAAATATTGCCAGTAGCTTTTGCCATTGTTAAAAGTACCGCGTTTCGTTTTACCAATAATAGCGAAATTGAAGTTGAAGCTACTGATTTTGATAGGGATTTAGCGGCCAGCAGTGATTTAGTTGAAATACGTGGTAACCGTGCTATCTGGAAGAATTCATGGAACGCTGGTGGAAATATGGTGAAATGGGAAATGGTTCATTATGATGTGCAGTTGCTAGGTGGAGTGGTTTTGCATCAGGGAAAAATAGCCGAAATGTCTACGGGCGAGGGTAAAACATTGGTGTCTACTCTTCCTGTATTTTTAAATGCTTTATCGGGTAGGGGCGTACACATTGTAACGGTAAATGATTATTTGGCCAAACGTGACTCAGAATGGATGGGACCCATACATATGTTCCATGGACTTAAAGTGGATTGTATTGATAAACATCAACCCAATTCCCCAGCCCGCAGAAATGCTTATGCAGCCGATGTTACTTATGGTACCAATAATGAATTTGGTTTTGATTATTTACGCGATAACATGGCCATTAGTCCTGATGATTTGGTTCAGCGAATTCATAATTATGCCATTGTTGATGAGGTTGACTCCGTTTTAATTGATGATGCACGTACCCCGCTTATCATTTCTGGTCCTGTGCCGCGCGGTGAAGAACAGGAATTTGAGCAATACCGCCCAAAAGTGGAAACCATTTTTAATGCGCAGAAAAAATTAGCTACACAACTCATTGCGGAAGCCAAAAAATTCATTGATGAGAAAAATACAGAAAAGGGAGGCTTGGCTCTTTTTCGTGCCCACAAAGCCCTACCTAAAAATAAGGCTTTAATAAAGTTTTTAAGTGAGCAGGGCAATAAAGCTCTGTTGCTTAAAACAGAGAATTATTATATGCAGGAAAATAATAAAAACATGCACCTGGCAACAGATGAATTGTTTTTTGTTATTGATGAAAAGTTAAACTCTGTTGAGCTTACCGAAAAGGGTTTAGATTTGATTACGGGTTCTACCGACGATGCTAAATTCTTTGTGTTACCTGATATAGGCAGTGAAATTGCTGAAATTGAGAAATCAGTGCTTAGTCCTGAAGAAAAATTAAGTACCAAAGATAAAATGCTGCAAGATTATGCTATTAAATCAGAGCGGGTACATACGGTAAATCAGTTGTTAAAAGCATATTCTATGTTTGAAAAAGACATTGAATATGTTGTGATGGATAACAAAGTGAAAATTGTTGATGAACAAACCGGTCGTATTCTCGAAGGCCGACGATATTCTGATGGTTTACATCAGGCTATTGAGGCTAAAGAACGCGTTAAGGTTGAGGCAGCCACACAAACTTTTGCTACCATTACTTTGCAGAATTATTTCAGGATGTATAAAAAGTTGGCAGGTATGACAGGTACTGCTGAAACTGAAGCAGGTGAGTTCTGGAATATTTACAAGTTAGATGTGGTGGTAATTCCTACCAATAAACCTATTTCCCGCAAGGATTATGAAGATAAGGTTTACCGCTCTAAACGTGAAAAATACAATGCTGTTGCTGATGAAATTAATGAGTTGGTAAAAGTGGGTCGCCCGGTTTTGGTAGGTACAACCTCAGTTGAAATTTCGGAGTTGCTCAGTAGAATGCTCAAATTGCGTGGTATCAAGCATAATGTATTGAATGCTAAATTGCACCAACGAGAAGCTGATATAGTAGCAGAGGCTGGTAAAACTGCTCAGGTTACTATTGCTACTAATATGGCCGGTCGTGGTACCGATATAAAGCTTACTCCAGAGGTTCGTAATGCTGGTGGTTTGGCTATAATTGGAACAGAAAGGCATGATGCCAGACGCGTTGACCGTCAGTTAAGAGGTCGTGCTGGTCGCCAAGGTGATCCAGGTACATCACAGTTTTTTGTTTCTCTCGAAGATGATTTGATGCGTTTATTTGGTTCCGATCGAATTGCCCGCATCATGGATAAAATGGGCATTCAGGAAGGTGAAGTTATTCAGCACAGTCTAATTTCGCGTTCCATTGAACGGGCACAAAAAAAGGTAGAAGAAAACAACTTCGGAATACGAAAACGCTTGCTTGAATATGACGATGTTATGAATGCCCAACGCGAAGTGATTTACAAAAGAAGAAGAAATGCTTTGTTTGGTGAAAGAATCAGCTTGGATATTGCCAATATACTTTATGATACCGTAGATAAATTGGTGCAAGATCATCATGAAAATTCTGATTATGAGAGTTTTTCTTTGGCTCTAATTCGCGCTCTTTCAATTGAACCTTCAGTATCTGATGATGAATTCAGAAAAGATTCTCATAATAAAATTGCTGAAAATATTTATGAACATTCTTTGGAAGCTTATAAAAGGAAATCTCAGTCAATGGCCCAACAAGCTTATCCTGTTATTAGGGATGTTTATGAAAACCAATCTGCCGTTTACGAAAATATTATTGTTCCTGTTACCGATGGTATCAAGATGATGAATATTCTTACCAATCTAAAAAAGGCATACGATACCCATGCTGCTGAGGTGGTGCGGGCTTACGAAAAAACAGCAATTTTGTATACAATTGATGAGGCTTGGAAAGAACATTTGCGTGAAATGGATGAATTGAAGCAATCGGTTCAAAATGCCGCATACGAGCAGAAAGACCCCTTGTTGATATATAAATTAGAGTCTTTTGATTTGTTCAAAAGTATGGTCGACAATATTAATAAAGATGTAGCATCTCTTCTTATGAAGGGTAATATACCACTTAAAGATCCGTCGAGTGTACAGCGAGCTACTGCTCCTAAACGTTTAGACATGAGTAGGATGCAAACACAAAAATCAGAATTTTCTAATCAACGACCTTCTTCTCAACCTGAGGCGCCTCGCGAGCAAAAAGTACAGCCCGTTCGGGTGGAGAAAAAAGTAGGAAGAAATGATCCATGCCCTTGTGGTAGTGGTAAAAAATTTAAAAGTTGCCATGGGGTGGGGTTGGAGAGTTAGTCAAAAGTCTTAAAGTCTTAAAGTCAAAAGTCATTCGACCTTCAGACCTCCGACTTTCAGATTAATAAAGTAAAATATAATAAAAAAAATAAAATGAAAAAGTGTTTAAACATCGTATCGCTAATTATGCTTATAGTTACTATCTCATGTAAGCAAGATATTAAAAATGTTGTTGTTAAGCCAGAGAGCGTTTTATTGAATGATATTAGAGTGGGGGGGGAATTGATGGCCCGACAAATGAAAAATTTTGATCGTTTAGAAGAAGAAAACTATCAGCCGCATAAAGTTTATTGGTCTGAAGAGGAAAGTGGATATTGGCCAGGAGATAAAGAAGGTCGTACCATATTGGCTCTTACGCTTCTTTCTCAAACCACGGGTAGAAAAGCTCAGTATTTAGATACCTTAATAGCGATTTTTCCTTCAAAAGTAAATAGTAAAGGCTATTTCGGAACTATTTATCCCGATACAGTATTTGATGAGCAGCAATTGGCCTCGCATGGTTGGGTTTTACGCGCTTTATGTGAGTATTATAGCTGGAAAAAAGATCCAAAAGTATTACAATACATTAATACCATTGTTGATAATTTAGTGCTTCCTTCTAAGGGTTATCACACAAAATACCCTTTAGATACCGCACATCGTCAGGATCAAGGCGCCCATAGTGGTACCAGAATTAATAAAGTGATTGGGAATTGGATTCTTTCTACTGATGTAGGTTGCGATTTCATCTTTATGGATGGCGTTATCCAGGCTTATTCCTTAACTGGTCGTGCTGACATGAAACCGGTTATTGATGAAATGATAGCCCTTTTTAGGAAAATGGATTTGGTGAAAATAAAAGCTCAAACCCACGCTTCATTAACCGCCATGAGAGGACTCTTAAGATATTATGATATTACCGGAGATTATTCTTTAGTTGAAACGGTGGAAAAAAATTATGAATTATACAGTACTTTAGCCCGCACTGAAAATTACGAAAACTATAATTGGTTTGGTCGCCCGCAATGGACTGAGCCTTGTGCAGTGATTGATTCGTACATACTTGCTATGTGGCTTTGGAAATCAACTTCTAAGTTATCTTATATTGAAGATGCCCATTTAATATATTATAACGCTATGGGTTTTGAACAGCGAAATAATGGAGGTTTCGGAACCAATTCATGCAGTGGTGCTCACGATGCTCATTTAAAAGTGGATGTTGATGAGGCCCATTGGTGTTGCACTATGCGGGGTGGAGAAGGTTTGGCGACTGTGGCTTCAAAATCATATTATACCGAAGGAAAAGCGTTTTATTTTACTTTTTTTGAAAATTCAACTGCAACTTTGCGATTTGAAAATGATTCCATAGTTATTGCGCAAACTTCCTTATACCCTTATATGGGAAAAGTTTATTTTGAAGTGTTGGAAAATAGTTTGAAGTATTCACCCGAAGTAAGACTAATGGTACCAAAATGGGTTAAAAATCCTGTTGTTACTGTTAATGGTAACCAGCAAAAATTAATCACAAAAAATGGTTTTATCTCATTTGTTAACGAACTTAAAAAGGGTGATTTTGTAGAGTATAAATTCCAAATTATTTCCGGTTCTCAAGAATTATCTAATAAAAACAGCATTCCCGATCATTTGAAATATTTTTATGGACCTTTGGTGCTAGGCTATTATGGGCCAGGTGAAATATCCTTGCCCGAAAATGCTCAATTTGAGCCCATCACCCGTGAGATTTTTAAAGTGAAAAATACCGCATTGCTTGTTAATCCTGTACATCATTTAATGAGCGAGCAGGTTAACAAACAAAATAATTATTCTATCCAAATACTTTTTAAGAAATGAGAATTTATCGCGTTTTAATTGGCTTATCAGTTTTGGTTTTATTGTCTTGTACCCCTAAAGAAAAATCGATGCAAATGATTATTGAGGCTGATTGGTCTTTTTATTTTCCCGATTCCAATAAATGGTATCCTGCTCAGGTACCTGGTTGTATTCATACCGATTTGTTGAATAATAAACTTATAAAAGATCCTTTTTATCGATTTAATGAAAATGAATTGCAATGGATTGAAACCAAAGATTGGGAATATCAATGTGAGTTTAAGGTTGCTGGTTCTGTATTAGATAAAGATAGTATTCAACTAGTTTTTGAAGGTTTAGATACTTATGCCGATGTATACTTGAATGATAGTTTGTTGCTGAAAGCAGATAATATGTTTATTGCATACGTTGTTCCTTGTAAATCGTTGTTGAAAGATAAAAATAAATTGCGAGTAAAATTTATTTCAGCACGAAATATTGGAATGGCTAAGCTTAAACAATTACCGTATACTTTGATGGCTGCAAATGAGATTGCACCTGAAAATGAACGCACCAATGTATTTACCCGCAAGGCTCCATTTCATTATGGATGGGATTGGGGTCCCCGTTTCGTTACCTCTGGTATTTGGAAGAATATTAAGATTAATGCTTGGAGTGTATTAAAAATTGAAGATATATATTTTAAGCCGGTTGAAGTAAGTTCCGAGAAAGCTTCGTATAAGGCCGAGGTTGAATTGCTTGCCAATAAGGTGGAAGATATTAAAATCAAATTAGAATTAGATAATAAATTGCTTTTCCAAAAAGATGTTACTACTCAAATTGGAATTAATATTTTTGAATTGGATGTATTAATTTTGAATCCTGAGTTATGGTGGACGAATGGTTTGGGAAAACAGAAGCTTTATAATGCGGTTCTTCGTGTTTATAATGAGGGTACTTTAATTGCTGAAATGAAAAGAAACCTGGGGGTTCGATCGTTAGAACTGGTTCAGGAACCTGATAGTATAGGACATAGTTTTTATTTTAAGTTAAACGGTGTTCCTGTCTTTATGAAAGGTTCTAATTACATTCCCGATGAGATTTTTACAACATTGGTAGATAAGAAGCGTTACGAGAAAACCATTCAAAATGCTCTTGATGTTAATATGAATATGCTGAGAGTATGGGGTGGTGCCATTTATGAAAGCAACGAGTTTTACGATCTTTGTGATCAAAAAGGCATTTTAATTTGGAACGATTTTATGTTTGCCTGCAGTGTACAGCCGGTTGATTCTTCTCATTTAAATAATATTAAAAAAGAAGCAGAGTATAATGTTAAACGTTTGCGGCGCCATACATCCGTTGCTCTATGGTGCGGGAATAATGAAAATTTGCGGGCATGGCACGAATGGGGTTGGAAACAGAAATACCCCAAAGAAATTGAAGAGAAGCTTTGGAAGGGATACGAAAAAATATTTTATGATATATTGCCTGCTGCCGTGAATAAATATCAAGCAGATATTTCTTACTGGCCTTCTTCACCTCAATCGTTTGGAAATAAACTTACCGATCGTATGTCGGGTGATGAGCACGATTGGTCAGTTTGGTTTTCTGATGTGCCTTTTACTTCATACGCTTATAAAGTACCTCGATTTGTTAGTGAGTATGGTTTACAATCTTTCCCTGATATGAAGACCATAAAAGCTTTTGCATCCGATAGTGATTTACAATATCGATCACCTGTTATGGAGCACCGCCAACGCAGTAAAATGCCTTGGTTGGGTGAAAATGTGAATGGTAATGAAGTTATGCTTCGTTATATTAAGATGTATTATAACGAGCCTGATTCTTTTTCTGAATTTGTTTATTTAAGTCAGATTATGCAGGCCGAAGGGGTTAGATTTGCTGTGGAGACACACCGAAGAAATATGCCTCATTGTATGGGTTCGCTGTATTGGCAGTTAAATGATTGCTGGCCTACCATGTCGTGGGCGGGTGTTGATTATTTTGGTCGCTGGAAAGCCTTACATTATTATTTAAAAAAAGTGTATGCGCCATTATTGTTATCGACTATAAAAGAAAAAGAGAAAATTAATTTTTATATTGTAAATGACCAATTAGATACCACAACTGGTATTTTTACAGTTAAATTATTTGATTTTTATGGTAAGGAATTATGGAGCCATGCTGAAGAAATTGATGTATTGCCAAATCAAAGTAAGGTATATTATAATGTTCCTGAAAGTGAATTATTGAAATACTCAACTGTTTCTGATGCACATTTAGTTGTAAGTTTTTCGAAAAATAAGAATGTAATTGCTAACGATATTTTCTATTTTACCGAAATAAAGAATTTAAAGTTGCCAGAAGCACAAAGCTTAAAAGTTGAAATGATAAAAAAACAAGGCTCCTTATATCTAAAAATATCTTCTGATGTTTTATTAAAGAATCTTTTTATTTTCCACCCAACTCAAGACATAGTGCTCGAAGATAATTATATGGACATATTGCCAGGAATAGATTACTATATTCAAATTAAAAATAAAAGTATTAAAAAATTGAATGTAGAAGATTTGCAATTTAAGGGTATTGATAACTTTGTTAAATAGGAAAACTCTGTTGAATTCTTTACTACAGTCATTTTGAGGCAAAACCCCAATAAAAATTAGTGAAAAATATGTTTATGACAGTTCGAGTATTGAAACGTTTTAGCTTTCTGTAATCTGAGATTTCTTTATTCGCTAAACAAAGTTACACGAGAGATTTCTCACGCCTTAAACGGCGTTCGAAATGACGATTTGGTGTTTTTTTGAGGGGCTGGAGGTGAAAAGGCGGCGAAGCCGCCTTTTCACCTCCAGCCCTCTGTTAGCCCGCACACGCCGGTCATTTCGACTGCAACGAAGTGGAAGGAGAAATCTCATTCATGTTATCATTCTGTCATTGGTAACGCAGCGCAGCGGAGTGAGAAATCTCAATAGCTTCTGTAAATTCTGTCATTGGTAACGCATTGCAGCGCAGTAAGAAATCTCTCAAATTATATCATTCTGCTAAAATTAATAAAACTGAGTATCAATAGAAATATCTAGTTTTTGTGATGAATATTACCGTTGAGTGATGATTTATATCATTTGTTCTTTTAACTATCTTGCTTTTTTTAATTGTATTTTTGATTAGCTTAATATTTGAATCAAAACTCACATTTAAAAACAGAGGATATGTTAAAAAAAATCACAATCAAAGTAAAATTATTAGCCGCATTTATAGCCATAGCTGCTATTGCAGGTGTTATTGGTTTAGTTGGCTATAGAGGAATGAGTAATATCATGACTGCCCAAGACGAACTCGCATCTGTTCGTTTGCCCAGTGTTGTTGCGCTTCAGGAAATGAATAAAGAGATGATAAGTGTAGTTGTTGGTGAGCGCGGATTAATCAACAGACGGATGATGGATGAGGATGTACGCAAGGCGCAATATGACTTTATTGATACCGCTCATTTTCATTTGCAAAAAGCTTGGGCAATATACGAACCCCTGCCTCAGTCGGAGGAAGAAGCCCTAAAATGGAAAGAATTTGTTCCCGAATTTCAAATGTGGTTAAAACTATCCCAAAAAGTTGTTGAATTATCAAAAAGGAAAGATTCATTAATGAATTTAGGTTTGCAAGCGGAAGATTTTAGAATAAAGGCACTAGATGATAGCGTATTCAAAGCATTTACCACAGCAAGACCTCAATTTTTGAAAGTAGAAACTTTACTAGATAATCTTGTGAAAATAAATTTAGATATTGCAGATCAGTTAGATATTACGTCGGATAATAATGCTCAATCAGCAAGAAATTTGTTATTCATTTTTTTAATTATCGGAGTTATTTTTGCTGTGTTAATGGGATATGTTCTTGCAACCTATATTCAATCCATCAATCATTCTATAATCAAAACCGTAGGTAAATTAATTCAATCTGCTGTAAAAGGCGAGCTAGCCAATCGCGGAAATCCGAATGATATTAATTTTGAATTTGCCGGAATAATAACTCAAATTAATGAGCTTTTAGATGCCTTGGTAAAACCATTGAATGTTACTACAGAATATGTTAATGCCATTGCTAAAGGCGATATACCTGAAAAAATAAAGGATCAGTATTATGGCGATTTTGATATTATTAAGACCAGCTTAAATACATTGATTGATTCGTTTAATGAAATTGTAGAAAAAGCAAAATTGGTAGCTGAAGGCGATTTATCTGTAGAACTTAAAATGCGTTCTGAAAATGATGAGTTGATAGGCGCATTAACCAATATGGTTAAATCGGTTTCTGAAATAGTTCAGCAAGTAAAAGTTTCGGCTGAAGGAATAGCAGATGCGGGTGCTGAAATGAGTTCAAATGCACAGCAAGTTTCTCAAGGAGCTACCGAACAGGCTTCTGCTGCTGAAGAGGTGTCATCTTCCATGGAGGAAATGTCATCGAATATCCAGCAAAATACTGAAAACTCTCAACAAACAGAAAAAATATCGCTTGGTGCTGCTCAGGAAATGGAAAAAGTACGTGAAGCATCAATGCAAAGCTTGAAATCAATCAAAGAAATAGCGAATAAAATTACTATTATTGGCGATATTGCATTCCAAACAAATATCCTTGCTCTTAATGCTGCAGTGGAAGCAGCACGTGCAGGTGAACACGGACGTGGTTTTGCTGTTGTTGCAGCCGAAGTTCGTAAACTCGCTGAACGCAGTAAAATAGCTGCCGAGGAAATTAATATCCTCTCCCAATCGAGTGTTGAAGCAACAGAACGATCTGAAAAACAAATTCAAATTATCATACCCGATGTTGAAAAAACAGCTCGTTTGTTGCAGGAAATTACGGCTGCGAGTATGGAACAGAGTTCAGGTGCTTCGCAAATCAATAATGCCATTTCTCAATTGAACCAAATTACACAGCAAAACGCCGCTGCTGCCGAGGAAATGGCTACCAGCTCTGAAGAATTGTCTGCTCAAGCCGATAAACTCAAAGAATTAGTTTCGTTCTTTAAAATTGAAAATGAAAAGACTAAGAAGACGAGTTTTGTAAATAAAAGCACGCAGCATGCAAAAGTAGAATATAAATCTACTCGCACCCAACATGCAAATGAGAATAATAAAGGTACTGTTATTGATTTAAAGCATCGTGATAATGATCCTCGATTTGATCATTATTAATTCAAAATAGAACAACATTAGGCTATGTAAAAAATTGATCACTGAGCGCAGTCGAAGTGATCAATTTTTTTTACTCACCCTCTTTAAATTTTCTTTATGAAAGCAGTATTGCGCAAACAAATTTTGTCTTTAATTCTCTTGTTTTTTTTCATTATCATGCCTGCGCAAGATGATGATAGCACTGCTTTATTTTCTTTCAATATGATGACCGATTGGGTGTATGCCACAAAAGATCAGATGAAACCATATTATGCCTATTTAGGTTTTGTTGATGCCAGCTTGAGCGTAAAAACGTCCACTCTGGGAATGTGGGATAAAGGTCGCTTTACCATTAGGGCTATAAATACGCATGGAGCTACTCCTTCAGGAACATATATTGATGATGTTCAAGTGGCATCAAATATTGAAGCGGGTAATTTTACCGGTATACAGGAATTATGGTACCGTCAGAAAATTGGAGATTTTACTTTTATATTAGGGCAGCAAGATTTAAACAGCGATTTTGCCGGAAACGATTTTACTGATATTTTCATTAATAGTTCATTTGGTATTTCTCCTACCATGACTGGAAATTTTTATACACCCATCTTTCCGCTTACTGCCTTAGGTTTTGTTACAAAATGGGAACCGAGCGAAAATTATGCAGTTCATTATGGGGTATATGATTCTGATATTTTAAACCCAACATTGGGGGTCGATTGGGAAATATTTCGCCCTGGTAATGGTTTTATTCACATAGCAGAACTGGGTCATTTTGGTAATCCTTCTTCTTTTTTTTCAGGGAGCTACCGCTTCGGTGTTTTTTATAATACTTCCAATATAGAAAGTGCTGTTGGTGATTCCACTTTTAGTAAGAACAATTTTGGTGGCTATTTAAATATCGATCAACCCATTGCAATAAAAGGGAAAAATACTCTCTTGACTTTTATGCAAATAGGAAATACACCTCAAAATCATTATTTCTTAAATAGCTATTTATCTTTTGGTATTAGAGCGCAAGGATTATTGAAATTTTTGAAAAATGATGATATGGGCATTGCCATTGCACGCGCTAGTATCAATCCTTTAGCAACTGATTATGCAACAAGAAAAAACGAAACGGTTTTGGAATGGACGTATTTTATAGAGTTAAATGATTATTTTATTATCCAGCCCGATGTACAACTTATCCTAAACAATACCAAATCTGTTTTCACAGCATTGAGGTTTCATTTTGTTTATTGATTTTTTTTAAGTAACTGAGTAACTGAGTAACTGAGTAACTGAGTAACTGAGTAACTAAGTAACTAAGTAACTAAGTAACTAAGTAACTAAGTAACTAAGTAACTAAGTAACTAAGTAACTTAGTTACCTATTCACCTATTCACTCAGTCACCTAATTATGATGATATCAATCACCCATCCCTAATGATATCAATCATCCATTTTGTTGAACATTATATATGATCTTGTACTACATTTGTTATAGGTAAAAAGTACTACTTGTGTATCGGGTAATTTCGATTCAATGTTAAGTGTTCTTTGGAAATTAGGGGTAAATATATCAATTATTATGTTTTATATAGAGACGCATCACAATCGCAGAGACGCAAGATATTGCGTCTCTGCATTGCGTCTCTATAAAAACATTAAAAAAATAAAATAAAACAAATTTTATACACAATCAAAAATTATTAATAAATTATTAAAACGGAGGTCATTATGTTAAACAAACTCACCATTCGCGTAAAACTGTTTATCAGTTTTTTTGTCCTTATTATTCTAACCATAGTTATTGGTGGAATAGGATATTTAAGAATCAATAATATAGCTACAAGTGGCTATGAAGCTTATCAAAACACAACCATTCCTTTGGACTATTGTATTGATTTTGCTGAAGGTTTTCAAAGAATGAGGGTGAATACCCGCGATGCTCTTATTGCCGAGAATCCTGAAGATGTTAAAAAGTTTATTGATCGATTCTATGAATTATCAAGTACCTTTGATTCTGTAGTAAAATTATATGAAGGTACTATTTTTGATGAAACAGACAAAGCTAATCTTGCTGCGGTGGTGGCATGCAAGGCTAATTATATTAAAGAGTTCTCTTTAACAGAATCTTTGCTTATTGCTAATACCGACGATATGGCCAATGCGGCTTTTAGAGGCGATATGCTAAAAGCAAATGTTGCTTTTCAGGATGCATTAGATAAAATAGCAGATTATAATGCAGCAGGAGCAAAAATAACTGCAGACGCTAATCTTGCAGATGCAAAGAGTTCGTCTACTTTCTTGATGATTCTTTTAGGAATATCTCTTCTTGTAGCCATAATTTTGGCCATTGTAATATCAAGTAACATACAGAAAATTATTCAATCGGTTATTTTAGAAACCAAGCGTTTGGCAGATGCTGCAAAAGCTGGTTTGTTGAAAACCCGCAGTGATGTAAATAAAATTAATTTTGAATTCCGTGAAATAGTTGTAGGTAATGTTGATAAAATTGCAAAAGGAGATATACCTGAAAAAATAAGCGATAGTTATAATGGCGATTTCAATCTGATTAAGAATAACCTCAATCAATGTATTGATGCCATTAATGAATTGGTAACAGATGCAAAAATGCTTTCGGAAGCGGCTATAGCAGGAAGATTATTAACTCGTGCCGATGCTTCAAAACACCATGGCGATTATAAAGAAATAGTTGCAGGAGTAAATCAAACATTGGATACTCTGGTTGGCTTGATTGATAATATGCCAGCGCCTGCTATGCTTATAAATAAAGATTTTGAAATACAATATATGAATAGGATTGGGGCTGTTTTGAATAATACTACAGGTGAAAACTTGGTAAAATCAAAGGCGAAATGTTACGATCATTTTAAAACAACAGACTGTAAAACAGAAAGATGCGCTTGTGCCAGAGCGATGAGGAATTCTTCGGACGCTAATTCAGAAGCGCAAGCTAATCCTACCGGAAATAAAGTGTATGATATTTCATATGTAGGGGTTCCGGTTAAAGATATGCAAGGTAGCATTGTGGGAGCATTTGAGATCGTTACCGATCAAACGCAAATTAAGCAAGCTGCTAGAGTGGCGGAAAAAATTGCCAATTATCAATCTGTTGAAGTAAGCAAATTAACAGAAAGCTTGGAAAAAATGTCAGTTGGCGATATTGATATTAATTTAAAGACAAATCAGGCTGATGAAGACACGAATATTGTAAAGGAAAAGTTCGATGTTATTTCTAATGCTGTAAATAAGAATATTTCTGTTCAAAAGGAAATTGTTGAAAAGGCTAAATTAGTTGCCAAAGGTGACCTTACTATTGAATTAACACCTCGATCTTCTGCTGATGATTTAATTATGTCATTAAGAGATATGGTAAAAGCTGTTGGTGATGTGGTAGTTCAGGTTCAATCTGCCGCCGATAATATTGCCGATGCCAGCCAGGAAATGAGTGCCAATGCCCAACAGGTTTCACAAGGT
>JAIFLP010000177.1 GCA_020049015.1 Bacteroidota bacterium
TATGTTTGAGTATTATTATGTAGATTTTAAGCAAGCAGCAAATAAAGCAAATAGATATAATTTCCAAACTAAAGAATATAGCGGTCAGGTAGTTAACGCTCAAGGTGAAAAGGTTGATATAACCGATAGATCTTCTTTTGTTATGCGCGATGTAATTTATGTTTATCCTGATACACTATGCTGGGTTTCAGATTTTACCTACGCATATAATGAGCCATTGGCTAACATGTATTTTTGGCATCCTGCTTACGATAACTATCCAGTAGTCGGTGTAACCTGGAAACAAGCAAGTGCTTTTTGCTACTGGAGATCTAAATATCTTAATGATGCTCTTGCAAAAAGAGGTGAGTTTTTTGTTCATGAATTTCGTTTACCCATTGAAACAGAATGGGAATATGCAGCTCGCGGTGGTCTCGATCTTGCCATGTATCCATGGGGTGGTATGTACACCCGTAATTATCAAGGTTGTTTCCTAGCTAATTTCAAACCTTTAAGAGGTAATTATGCCGATGATGGTGGGTTGACTACTGTTAAAGTGGGCACTTATGAACCTAATGAATTTGGACTTTACGATATGGCTGGTAACGTAGCTGAATGGACTGTTACTGCTTATGATGAGTCTTCTTATGTATTTACGCATGACTTAAACCCAGATTATAAATACAACGCATTACCTACCGATCCTGCAGTTATGAAAAGAAAAGTAATCAGAGGTGGTTCATGGAAAGATATAGCTTATTTCTTACAAGTAGGTACTCGTTCTTATGACTATCAAGATTCTGCACATTCATTTTTAGGATTTAGGTGCGTACGTAGTTATTTGGGTAATAGTAATTAGTATTGATAAATAGAAATTAAATAGTATAAATTAAAATATCTTAGAATATGACTTTCGCAGAATTAACACAAACGCATGGTTGGAAAAGTTTTATGGCAAAGCTTTATGGTCTTGGGGCTGCTGTCGTGATTGTTGGAGCTATGTTTAAAATTATGCACTGGCCCGGGGCAGGAGCTATGCTTGTGGTTGGATTATCGGTTGAGGCGGTTATCTTCGGGTTTTCTGCGTTTGAGCCAATTCATGAAGATTTAGACTGGACTTTGGTTTATCCCGAATTAGCCGGTATGAGTGATGACGATGAAATGGAAACCTACAAAGAAAATACGGTAAACTCTAGAGGCGAAATTGGTCTTGAGAAATTTGAGAATTTGGTTAAAATCCCTACTTCTTCTATTACTTCAGATACATACCAAAAATTTAATGAGGGTCTTGAAAAGTTAAATGCAACTGCTTCAGGTATTGGCGATATAGCCGATGTTGCGGTAGCAACTAAAGCATATGCTGCAAATTTTAAAAATGCTTCTCAGTCTTTGGAGTCTTTCTCTACTTCTTATAGTCAAAATGCCGAAACCTTAAAAAGTTCCGTTAGTGTGTTGGCTAATTCGTATCAGAAAACTGCTGAAGTAGTTACCAAAATGGGATCTGATATTTATGATCAGGTTCAAAAATCAGGAGCTTCATTTACTGATACTTATAGTAAATTGTCCCAATCTATTACTTCTTATTCAAATTCAATAACCGAAGGTGGAAAAAGTTATGGAGGCAATTTAGAAAAATTAAACAAAAGCTTGGGTGAGATGAATACCCTCTATGAAATGCAAATAAAAGGCAGCAATGAATACTTAAAAACTTCAGATAGAGTTTATAAGGATATGGATAACCTGCTTTCAAATTTGACCAGCTCTGTTGAAGATACAAAAAAATACAAAAATGAAATGGCTAAGTTGAGTGAAAACCTTGCTAATTTAAATAGTATATATGGCAATATGTTGTCAGCAATGAGCACAAAAAAATAAGGATTGATACTTGATAAACCAATAAATAATAATAGAAAATAGATTATGGGTCACGGTAAAGAATCCCCGAGGCAAAAGATGATTGGTATGATGTATTTAGTGCTAACTGCGTTGTTGGCGTTGAATGTTTCAAAAGATGTACTGAATGCTTTTGTGAATGTTGATGAAGGTCTGCATAAAACTACAATGAACTTTGTTGCCAAGAATCAAGATGTTTATAACAATTTAGATAAAGAGGCCAAGCTTAATGAAAATAAGGCTGGAAAGTTCCGAGATCTTGCGCAGGAAGTTAAGAAGCGTGCTGATGAAGTATTTGAATTTATTCAAACATGCAAAATTGAAATTATTAATACTGCTGATGGACAGGGAAATGAGGCTGTCAAAGGGACAGAAGTTGATTTAAAGAATGTAAATTCTAAGGATAATACTGATATTCCTGCTCAGATAATGGTGGTTCAGGGTAAGGCTGCAGAACTCAAGAAAAAAATAGAGGAGTACAGAGCTTTTATTGTAGCTAATATTGATGAGCAAAATGCAGAGTTAAAGAATTCTATTGAGTCAGGTCTTAATACTGATAACCCACCTGTTAGTGCAGATGGTAAAATGGAAACATGGGAAGGTGAAAGATTTACACACTTGCCTCTTGCTGCAGTCATAACAATTATGTCTGGAATTCAAGCTGATGTTAGAAATGCTGAGTCAGATGCTGTGAGATATATTTACAATCAGATTACTGCGGCCGATTTCAAATTTAATAAGCTCGAAGCTACAGTTATTCCTAATTCTAATTACATTATTTCTGGAAACGAATATGAGGCTCAAATATTCTTAGCGGCTTCTGATAGTACTCAAACACCTACTATTTATATTGGTGATTACGAAGAAAAGGTAGATGCAAACGGTATCACTTCTTATAAAATGAGACCCGGATTTGATTCTATTAAAGTTTTTAAAGAAGGAAAAGGTATATTCAAGGAAAGACGATCTATTGGTCTCAGAAAATGGGGAGGTTTGATTAAATTAAAAGCACCTTCAGGTGGTTCTGATATTCTAAAACCGTTTAAGATGGAGTATCAGGTTGCAGAAGCCTCTTTAGTAGTTTCGCCCACAAAGATGAATGTGTTTTATATTGGGGTTGAAAATCCTGTAGAGATCTCAGTTCCTGGTGTACCTGGCGATAAAATATTTCCAAGTATTAGCAATGGCTCTATTACTAAATCTGGTAAAGGTTACATTGTTAAAGTGAATAGCCCAGGTAAAACTACAATTAATGTTACTGCAGAAATTGAAAAAATAAAAAAGCCTATGGGTTCTATGGAGTTTCGTGTTAAGCAAGTTCCCGATCCTATTGCAAAAATTGGAGGTATTAAAATTAAAGGTAATATCAGTAAACAGGTGCTTGCAGCGCAATCTGGTGTAATTGCAGAAATGGAAAATTTCGATTTCGATATTAAGTTTAATGTTACAGAGTTTAAACTTTCATATACCACTCCAGCTGGTTTCGTTAAGGAAGAAATCTCAAAATCAAATAAGTTAACTAAGTCTCAAATATCTTTGATTGAAGCGGCTAATAAGAATCAGAAGATTTATGTCGAAGATATTAAAGCGGTTGGTCCTGATGGAAAACCACGTCCGCTTGGTTCTATAATTCTTACTTTGAATTAATTTTAATTGTGAATATAATACATACATATATGAGAAAGACAATATTGGTTAAGTATTTGGTTATCGTTTTCGCTATGGCTTTTTCTGCTGCTATGGCTCAGGATAATCAGGTTGAGGTATATGAGAAAATTCACATTCCTCTAAAAAAACCTATACCATACACTTATGTGGGTGAGTCTGACGTAATGTGGGCAAAAATAGTTTGGAGAATGGTTGATTTGCGTGAAAAAATGAACTTGCCTCTTTATTACCCGATTGCTCCAATCGATAACAGAAAAAACCTTGTAGGTGTGCTTTTAGATGGTATCGATGGAAAAAGTGAGTCAGGATCAACTCTTACAGCTTATGATGCCAATGATGAAAAAAATGAGTTTAAGGTAAAAATGACTAAAGAGGCTATTGATTTAGCTATGGGTAAAGAAACCAAAACTATTAAGGTTGAAGATCCATCTGTGCCAGAAGGGTTTGTTGAAAAAACAGTAGAACTTGATAGGCAGGTGGATCAGGTTAAAAAGATTCTCTTAAAAGAAAAATGGTATTTTGATAAAACCCGTTCTGTTTTTGAAGTAAGAATTATTGGTATTTGTCCAATTCGTGTTTACAATCGTTTAGACGATCAAGGAAATCCAATGGACGAAGTTCTTATGAAACAAGCATTTTGGATTTACTATCCTGAAGCTCGTCCTATTCTTACTAGTCATGAAGTATATAATAGGTTTAATGATGCTCAGCACGTTTCTTACGATGATTTATTCATGCAAAGACGGTTTGCTGGTTATATTTTCAAAGAATCAAACGAATACGAAAATAGAGCTATAAGTACTTATGCTACAGGTATGGATGCTTTATACGAATCAGAAAAAGTTAAAGAGTATTTATTTAATCTGGAACACGATTTGTGGGAATATTAAAATAATATATAGTATACATAAAAAAAGCCTCTTAGAGGCTTTTTTTATGTATACTATTTTAACAATTAAATAAGTGATTCTCCCAGTTTTAGCTTAACATCTGTTACATATTGCTTAATTAACTGTTCTTCTTTCTTTTCACAAATGAGAATGATATTATCTGATTCTGCTATGATAAAATCCTTAAGGCCATGTATTACAACCGTTTTTTCACCCGATGTATTCACAATACATCCACTGCTTTCATAAATAAATGTTTGATCTGGATTTTTA
Source organism: Bacteroidota bacterium (assembly GCA_020049015.1). GTDB lineage: Bacteria > Bacteroidota > Bacteroidia > Bacteroidales > DTGW01 > JAIFLP01. The sequence goes on from JAIFLP010000177.1 coordinate 4,704, forward strand.
ATTGCATTGGAGTGTTTATCTTTTTCCATATGTTCATATAAAGAACCCCAAGTACCTAAATCAGACCAACCTATATCAGCTCGTATAACATATACATTATCCGCTTTTTCCATAATACCATAATCTATGGAAATGCTTTTGCATACAGGATAAATACTTTGTATGTATTGTTGTTCACCTGCTTGATTGTAAAAGGAACTTCCATCTGCAAATAAACTATTGATTTCAGGTAGATGCTTTTCAAATTCTTTCATTATGCTTTCAAGATTCCAAAAGAAAATCCCTGAATTCCAGAAAAACTCTCCACTTTCTTTAAAAATTACCGCCATTTCGTAATTAGGCTTTTCAGTAAAGGTTTTTACTTTTACGATGCCTTGTTGACTTATTTCTTTAGGCGTTTCAGTATTTATTTGTATATAACCATAACCAGTTTCTGGTCTGGATGGTTGCAAACCTAATGTTAAGAGGGAATTATTTTTCTCAACAAAATCAAGTGACTTTTCTACTATTTTTAAAAACTCATCTCTTTTAGTAATAACATGGTCCGATGGCGCAACTACAATATTTGCCTTGGGGTTCATGTTGCGTATTTTATAATTCGCATACGCTATACATGGAGCTGTATTTCGTCTACCGGGCTCTAAAAGTATATTATTTGCTGGTATCTCGGGTAATTGTTCTTTTACAATTTCTTCATATTCTTTACTGGTTACTACAAGTATATTCTCAGCGGGAATGATTTGATTGAAACGATCAAATGTTTCTTGAATCATAGTCCTGCCTGTACCCAATATATCCAAAAATTGCTTTGGTTTACGGGTTCGACTAAGAGGCCAAAATCTGCTGCCTATGCCACCTGCCATAATTACGCAATAATGATTGCTTTTTTTCATCCGGTTTTATTTTAGATTTAGGTTGGACGAATGTCCATAAATATATATATCATTGTTATGCAAAAAGAGGCTGTGTAAGACTTTTTACACAGCCTCTTTCGATTCAATTATTATTTACCTCTAATAATTTTAATACCGGGTAATTCTTTGCCTTCCATATATTCCAACATAGCGCCACCACCGGTTGAAACATAGCTGATTTTATCGGCCAGTTTGTTTTTGTTCACCGCTGAAACTGAGTCGCCTCCACCTACTAAACTAAATGCGCCTTTTGATGTCGCATTAGCTACTGCTTTAGCAATTGAAGAGGTTCCATTAGCAAATTTTGCCATTTCAAAAACACCCATAGGTCCGTTCCAAATAATTGTTTTTGAGTTTTCAATTACCTGACTAAATATCTTAATGGTTTCTTCTGCAATATCAAGACCCATCCAGCCATCTGGAGTTTCATTTGTCTTGGTTATATTGGTATTGGATTCAGCATCAAATTTATCAGCGTTGATAGCATCTACCGGTAAATAAACTTTAACATTATTCTGTTTTGCTTTTTCTAATAACGATAAAGCTAAATCTAACTTATCAGCCTCGCAAAGTGAATTGCCTATATTGCCTCCCTGCGCTTTTATAAAGGTATATGTCATTCCACCACCAATTATTAAATTGTCAATCAGCGGCAAAAGATTTTCTATAACCATAATTTTATCAGAAACTTTGGCTCCGCCCATAATGGCCGTAAAAGGTTTTGAACCTCCATGAAGAACTTTATCCATGGCCTGCAATTCACTTTCAATAAGGTATCCAAACATCCTGTCATTTGGGAAATAATCTGCTACCAATGTTGTTGAAGCATGAGCCCTATGCGCTGTACCAAATGCATCGTTAACATAACAATTTCCTAATGAAGCCAATTTTTTTACAAAATCTTTTTGTCTTTCTTTTACTGCTGCTTTTGCAGCTTTCTTTTCTTCATCACTTGCTGTTTCTGGTAATGCAGGTTTTCCTTCTTCTTCCTCATAGAAACGTACATTTTCTAATAAAAGAATTTCACCTGATTTTAATGATGCGGCTTGATCAATAGCTGTTTGCCCAACACAATCATCGGCAAATTTCACTTCTTTTCCTAAGTTTTTATTCAGTGCTGATATAATATGCTTTAATGAATATTTTTCCTGTTTTGTGCCGCCTGGCCTTCCTAAATGAGTCATTAGTATTACTGAGCCTCCATCTTTAATAATTTTGTTGATGGTTAGCAATGCACCCTTGATGCGGGTTTCGTCTGTAACTTCTAATGTTTTCTTATCTAAGGGCACATTGAAATCTACCCGTATTAAAGCTTTTTTGCCGCTAAAGTTGTAATTATCAATTTTATACATATCTTTAATTTTAATGTGTTTGTTTTGGCCAAAGATAACAAACTATTTTAATTAACTTTACATGATTTTTTAAAGCTTAATAAAACATATTCATGTTTTTTAAAGATGTTATCGGACAAGAAGTTATAAAGGAACGATTGGTTCAAAGTGTCATCGGACAAAGAGTGAGTCATGCTCAGTTGTTTTTAGGTCAGGGTGGATTTGGAACCCTAGCTATGGCTTTGGCTTATGCCCGTTTTATAAATTGCACCAATAAACAATCAGCCGACGCTTGTGGCGCTTGTCCTTCGTGTAGTAAATTTAATAAGTATATTCATCCCGATTTGCATTTTGTTTTTCCGGTGGTAAAACCAGGAAATGGAAAACCCGCTGTTTCCGACGATTATTTAACTGAATGGAGGGAGTCTATTATTCAAAATCCATATCTGGAGATGGATAATTGGCTGCTAAAATTGGGTGCTGAAAACAAGCAACCTGCTATTTATACCGAGGAAAGTGCTGCGATTCTTAAAAAACTGAATCTGAAAACCTATGAGGGAGACTATAAAATAATGATTATTTGGCGGGCCGAAAAAATGAATGTTACTGCTGCCAATAAATTGCTTAAAATATTAGAAGAACCACCCGAAAAAACATTGTTCATCCTTATCGCTGAATCCGCTGATTCGCTTTTGCAAACTATTTTGTCGCGTTGTCAATTGATTAAATTTCATGCTATTAAAGATGAAGATTTGCATGCGGCGATACGTAAAGTAGGAGTGGAGAGGCTGGATACTATGGGTTGGATACATTTGGCGTCTGGAAATTATAACCGCTTGTTGGTTTTACAAGATGGATTTGTAGATGAAAATAATTTTTTAGATAAATTTATCAATCTTATGCGCTTAGCATATGCCCGCAAAATTCCGGAATTGGTTAAATGGGTTGATGATATGGCAAGCATTGGCAGGGAAGCTCAAAAAGGTTTTTTGAATTATAGTTTGAGGATGCTCAGAGAAAACTTTCTGTTGAATACTGGTGTTAAACCTTTGGTTAAATTAACCCAACCCGAATCAGATTTTTCATCAAAATTTGCCCAATTTATCAATACCGATAATGTTTTTGCAATTTGTGATGAGTTCAATCTAGCGGCATATCATATTGAATCAAATGGCAATGCTAAGATAATCTTTCTTGATATGGCCATGAAATTAGTAAAAAGGATTAAAAATTAATATGTAACTTTGCTCTTTGTTTTGTTATGTATGGGATGGTTTTTTTTAATGGAAAGCTATACAGCTCTAATAAACAAAGAAAATGTAAATTGGAAAGATGGAAACAAATATATTAGCCAGAGGCTGCTCAAAAATATTTTCAGACAATAATGATGTGCATTTTTGTAATGTTCATCCCGGAAGTAAGTTGGATGTTTTTAATTGGTTAAAGGATATACCAGAAGGTTTAGCTGTTTTGGATGTAGTTGAAGTAAGATTTAAAAATACTCGAAAAGCTTTTTATCGAAATGCATCTGGTTTTGCATTAGTTGAAGGCGATTTGGTTGCAGTTGAAGCATCTCCAGGACATGATATAGGTATTGTATCTTTGTCAGGCGAATTGATTAAAGAACAATTGCGCAGAAATAATATCAATCCTTTAACTTACGAGTTTAAAAAAGTTTATAGAAAGGCAAAAGCAAATGACCTGGAAAAGTGGTATGAGGCCATTTCGTTAGAGGATGCAACCATGCTTAAAGCCAGAAGAATAGCGGAAAACCTGAAATTAAACATGAAGATTGGTGATGTTGAATATCAGGGTGATAGAACAAAGGCTATTTTTTATTATATTGCTGATGATAGGGTCGATTTTAGAGAATTGATCAAGCTTTTGGCTGAGTCGTTTCGAATCAGAATTGAAATGAAGCAGATTGGAGCCAGACAGGAAGCCGGTAGAATTGGTGGTATAGGTTCTTGCGGTCGTGAATTATGCTGCAGTACCTGGATGTCTAATTTTAATTCTGTTTCAACCGGTGCTGCTCGCTATCAGGAATTGTCTCTCAATCCACAAAAACTAGCTGGTCAGTGTAGTAAATTAAAATGTTGTTTGAATTACGAATTAGATACCTATTTAGATGAAAGAGCTGATTTTCCCGATACCACTAAATTAATTGATACAACAGATGGTACCCTTTTCCATCAGAAAACAGATGTGTTCCGCAGAATGATGTGGTATTCAAATAAAGACAATCCGGCAATTTTTATTCCTATTTCTGTTGATAAGGTAAAAGAATATTTGGCTATTAATAGAGCAGGTAAAAAGGCTTCAATGGGAAATAATACTGCCATACCCGAACCGCCTAAATCTCCTGATTTCCGTAATGATGTTGGTCAGGATAGTCTTACCCGTTTTGATGATAAGAAAAAACGTTTCAAGAAAAAAAATAGAATATTTCCTAAAAGAGGTGGAAATGATGTAGCCGAAAACAAAAATCCTATTCAATGATGAGAATATTATTAGCTTTTGTTGTACTTTTTTTATTGACTTCATGTGATAGCAGTCGTATATTTGAGCAAAACTCTAAGGTAGGGGGCGAAGTATGGAATATGAAGGAGAATAAAGAATTTCTTTTTGAGGCCAAAGATACCCTTGCTTCTTGTAATATTCTTATTAATATCCGACATAATGGTTCCTTTAAATGGACAAACCTAATTCTTTTTGTAATTGTTGAATCGCCTGATGGCAACGCTTTACGCGATACAATTGATATAGCATTGGCTGAAAATAATGGAAAGTGGTTAGGTCAAAGAATGGTCAGTACTTATTCTTTGCGGAAAATCTATAAAGAAAAAGTAAGATTTGCCCAATCAGGAAACTACAAATTTACACTTCTTCATGCTATGAGAGATGAAGAAGTGATTGGAATAGCCGATGTAGGAATTCGCATAGAAAAAGCAAAATAAGAAACCGGGAATACCCAGTTCTTATTCTTTTATTTTAAATCCTGTCCACTTTCTGATATTGCTATCGTACAACCAAAAATAACCATTGGCATAATCAAAATTATATTCCTTGCTGGTTACAGCGTATTCAGGTAGTTTTATTTTTTCATTTACTTTTCCGTTCGATTTATTGATCAATAAAATCACTTTTTCTTGCTGATTAAGTAAGGCAATTTCTTTTTTAGGAATTCCAGTATATGCAATAGCGGTAGTATTCATACTCGCTTCAGATGGTAATCCAGATATTTCTATACTACCTAAACTAGCGCCCGTTTCGCGGTGTTGGCGATATATTCTGTTTCTGTAATAATAAAGTATTTCATTTTCAGTGGTGTCCAATGTGCCCCCAGATTTTGAATCGGGCTGAATGCTTTCTAATAACACATCTGCCGAAATCATTACTTTAATTCCAGAACCACCGTAAGCATTTCCTTCAAATTGTTTACTCTTTGGATTGTACCATATTCCCCGCACGTCAAAGCCTGTAGTTGACATAAATGTGGCGGCTTTGGTTTCATCAAATATTACTACCAAATGATCACTTCCACCGGCTAATACTGTATAGTATTGATTGTTGCTAAAACTAATTCCGGCAGCATTCTTACCTATTCCCACAGGCATATTAAGCATAATTGTATCGAAATCATTTTTTGCCATTGCATTTGTACATGCTAATAACCCAATAACTAGGGCTGTTAAAAGCTTGATGTGTTTTTTCATAGTTTTAAATTTTAATTATTTGGATGGTATGATTAGTTTTTTATTCTCAAGAGTTTCTATAGCAATATTTAAGGTTTCGTCAATTTCTCTTATGATGGGGTAAAAACCATCATTATCAATGATATTTCTGGCTATATAGGCTTTTAATTGTATGTTTAATAAATGTTCAGAGATTTTGATATCGGAATCTATTTTTCGAATACCTTTCTTCTCTGCGAATAAGTAAAAATCATTTAGTAATTTAGTGTCGCTTTCTAAATACTTGTTAATTTCATTTGCAGTTTTAAGTTTTTCAAGCTTAATTCGGTTTTTATCGGCGTAGAAAAACGCAAAATTATTAATAATTCCATTATCCCGCACATTTCTATAATACTCTGAAAACCCAGTAGTATCAATCGGAACAAACAAATCTGGCATAATTCCTCCTCCTCCGTATACTATTCGACCACCCATGGTTTTATAAACCAGACTATCATTTTGTTTTATGCTGTCGGCAGTTTCAAATTCTTTATGGTTATATCGTTCATATAATTCTTGGTAATAATTGTCAATACCTTTATCATAAGGTTTTTGAATGGACCTCCCAGAAGGGGTGTAATAGCGGGCAATAGTAAGTCGAACTGCTGATCCATCAGGCAATGGTATTTGATCTTGCACCAATCCTTTTCCAAAAGACCTGCGACCTATAATCCAACCTCGGTCGTGGTCTTGAATGGCTCCAGCTAATATTTCACTGGCAGATGCTGAGCTCTCATCAATTAAAATAGCTACTTCCTGATCATGGCAAATACCTGCAGCAGTAGCATCAAAGCTTTCCTTTCCTCTATTTCTCCCTTGGGTATAAACGATTAATTTATTGTTGGTTAAAAACTGATCGGCTAATTTAATCGCTGCATCTAAGTATCCACCGCTATTTCCTCTAACATCAATAATTAGATTTTTCATCCCTTTCGACCTCAATGTAGATACTCCGCTGATGAACTCTTCCACTGTGGTGCGGGCAAATTGATTTATTTTTATGTAACCTGTTTTTTCATTCAACATGTATGATATATCAACACTGTATAAAGGAATATTATCGCGGGTAATTTCAAATTTAAGCAATTCATTTTTCCCCGCACGCTTAATTCCAACTCTTACAGTAGTACCTCTGGGTCCTTTTAATAATTTTACCACATCGTTGCTGATGATTTTTTTGCCAGCAATGATGGAGTCGTTAACAGTAATAATCCTATCACCAGCTTTAATACCAATTCTTTCAGAAGGTCCATTGGGTATGGTATTAATAATAGCTACCGTATCATCTTGAATGTTGAATTGTACACCAATTCCGCTAAACCCGCCTTCTAATGGCTCATTCACTTCTTGCAATTCTTCTGCGGGTATATAAACTGAATGTGGGTCTAATTCTTTTAACATGGCATGAATAGCAGCTTCTGAAATATTTTTTTCCGAAATACTATCTACGTACTCCTGCTGAATCAATTCTAAAATATTAGATAATTTGTTCTTTTCAGGATATATAACAACATTTCTAGAATTATTAATAGCGAATTTGTAACCAATAAAGATGCCTGCAATCAGCAATAAGGAAATGATTATAGGGGTGTAAAAACTTTTTTTGTTATAAGGAAACATGTTTAGATAAATTAATGTGAACAATTTCTATTTGAGCCCGCTTTAAAATTTGCAAACCATCATCGTTGTGATACAAATCGCTGAAAACAACTCTTTTAATGCCCGATTGGATGATAAGCTTTGAGCATTCGAGGCAGGGACTGGTAGTTATATATAAAGTGGCACCTTCGCTGCTATTATTTGACTTGGATACTTTAGTTATAGCATTGGCTTCGGCATGCAATACGTAGGCTTTGGTTTTGTTGCTTTCGTCTTCACAATCATTCTCAAAGCCTGAGGGTGTACCGTTATAGCCATCAGAAATAATCATTCTGTCTTTTACTATTAATGCGCCTACTTGCCTGCGCTTGCAATAAGAGTTTTGTGCCCAAATGGAGGCCATTTCTAGGTATCTTTTATCGAGCAATAACTGCTTGTGGTTATGTTGTAGATCTACCATGCTAAATAATGCGTATATGTATGCAAATATAATATTTTAAAGCGTTTTTTTTCATTTTTAGGCCTAATTTTGCATTGTTAATTTGAAACCAAATGATATCATTGGTATATATAGGAATTGGTAGCAATAAGGGCGATAAATACTCTAATATATCTGTTAGCGAATGCTTTATTGAGGCTCTGATTGGATCAATATTTTGTAGAAGTAAGTTGTATGTTTCCGATCCCTGGGGTTTTGATTGTAAGGATACTTTTCTAAATAAGGTAATTGGAATACAAACTTCTATAGAACCAGAGCGCCTGCTGAAAGAATTGCTTGATATAGAGAAATTGATGGGACGATGCAGAGAGAAAACACCATCAGGCTATGTTTCTCGCATTATCGATTTGGATATATTATTTTATAATAATGAAATTATTAATGAAAAAGCGCTTGTGATACCGCACCCCCTGATTTCTCAAAGAAAATTTGTATTGTTACCCATGTGCGATATAGCACCTGATTTTATACACCCCTCTATAAATCTTAGTATGCTTGATTTGCTTGCAGCTTGCAAGGATGAAACAAAAATAGAGCGCTTATTCAATGCGGTTGATTAATTTAATCAACGAAGGAATTCTGTTGTATTTTAATACTGGAGAAAAACTCTTCATTGCTCCAAAACCACTGGCACTCAAGGGGCTTTTTTTACTATCGGTTTCAAAGGTGAGCGTGAGATTCTTTTCTGCATTTTTTTTGATGTAATGATCTACAATGGCATATAATGCTTTATTGCCTAAACTGTCTTTACTCTGAGCATAAAACGTAAGGTATATTTTTTGATAAGAATTAAAAAAGAGTACCGCTGCAGTTAGATTATTATAAACATCGTAAGC
>JAIFLP010000015.1 GCA_020049015.1 Bacteroidota bacterium
TATTGTTTAACAATAACGATATTAGCAAATATACTCAAAATATGCCATTTCGCAAATTATATGGGGAAAAATACTAAGGAGAAAGACTTTCGAAAATAGGAATTTATCATAACTACTTCATTTTGATTCTATAGTTTTATAAGGTCTAGGGCAATTCATATCTAGCAGTCAAATAATCGATTAAGTTTTTATACTTGTTTTTGTCAATATTTGCGAATAAAGAAGATGGTGTAATTATTTTGTATTTGTCTGGATTGATTAAAGATGATTTCCAAATTTCTTCCATGCTACCTTGAATTGTTCCATCTGAATAGGCTTTTCTTCTTCTGTTGGTTTTTAAATCATCTTTTAGCAGGTCGTGATTTTCACTTGGAATTACATGAACATGGATATAGTCGTCAGCTTTAATACGTTCATTCATTTTATTTTTTGCATCTATCATTTGCTCTGCCCATAGTGTCTGACGCATTAATTGATAAAACGGTTCGAAAAAATAAACAGAACTTTTATAGTCTTCTAATTTTATTCTAAGTTGGCTAGATTCGGTTATTAATTTCGTGTAACGATCTAATCTAATTCTTCCACTTTTCTGACTTCCTTTTTCATTGCCTTTACCATCCTCTGTTGATTTATCAGTATTTCCATACCATTCAGTATATTTCCACTCAATAGGAATTAAAATAGTTTTTTCATTTTTGTGTTTAGCAACGATTAATGCATCGATTGAAGTACAATTGTTACCTCGTGTTGGAGGATATTGTTCATTTACGCACTCATTCAAATAATCATTATCACTAACCACTTCAAATGAAATATAAGATTTTGTATCATCTTTGTCATTCTCAACTATAAATACATCTACTACATCAGAGCAAATTGTTTGAGCAATACTAAGAACCGCATCTTTGTCAGATCTAATTAAAAACAAATAGTTTAAGCAAGCAATTTGAGAAGATAGAATATGTCCTGTTGGTTTTTTTCCGCCCCACCAAGATAAATTGTTATTTTGAAAATAAGTAATTAATAAATCTTTAGATATTTCTCCAAAGAAATTATTTCTCCAGTCTGAAAGCATAAATTCCCGAGGTGTTTTTTTATAAAATCCCATGAAACTGTCATTGTTAAAACATTTTCTTTTTGGAGCATTTGCTTTTTCATTCTCTTTAAAATTACTCATCTTCATTTATTTATTTCTTGAAACCCTTTTAACTTGACCGCCAATGCTTACAGTCATATAATGTTGAATCTAACAGCTGCGTCACTGCCTGCCTTTACAAATACCGTTGCAGGGCTGTATATATTGAATAAATAATTAATCATCAATGTTTTTATTTTATGTTGTGTGTAGTAAATTTATTCATCTCTTTCTACAATATCACGATACACATACAAACTTCCACTTGCTCCCACGACCAATCGACAATAAAAATCTGTCGGCTTTAATTTGTCCCGTCTGTTGAGTGGAAAAAAATGACCATTACCTAAATCAGCAGTTGTTTGACCTTCATTCATATCAACAAAGCTCATTGGTATTTCACCTAGTGCATATTTTATCAAATCATGTGAATTACTTTTTGCTGCTCCACCTAAAAGTGCAAGAAATTCTATATAACTAAAATCTTGTCTAATGTCTTCCATTGTTGGCCCGATAAAATTATCTTTAATAAACTTTCGAATTATTTCATAGTTATTCAAAATCCAACCCTCTGTAGCGCTATATTGAAATTGTGCAGCATCAATTTTCAAGATATTTTTGAATGATTGTGATATTTGAATGTTTTTATTTATAGATTGAGCGATTCTATCCATATCTGCTCTCTGATATTTATTAAATGAAAAACTCGATGAAACAGATGTTACATTATATTCATCTTTTTGAAAAGTTATTTTATATTCGTCTTTTTTCTTTTCTAGTTCAGAATTACGTGGTACTTGTAATGGAAAAGCCATAATTTTTTTACAGCCATTTATTTTTAAAAATTCGATGGTATCAATAAATGATTGTGGTGTTTGTCCTGGTATTGCATAAATAATACTGACCTCATAATCAATCCTAAATGAATTTAATTGTTCCAGTTTTGACTGTATTTTATTTAGGTCATTCTTTCTTCCAATAATTTTCTCTTCATTTGGGTGAATTGTTTGCAATCCAAATTCCAAATGCAATCTATCGCTGTGCTCGGCACAATAATTTATAAATGTTTCGTTAAGAACTTCAAATCTTGCCTGAAAAGTAATTTTTGAATTTGTCTTTTCAATGAGTTTAGCTAAAATTGGTAAATATTCGTTATGTACATTAAAAGTGCCATCTAATATATTTATTTCCTCAATATTTGAATGTTGAAATATTTCAATATCACTGTCAATGGTATTATTGTTAATACATAATGTTTCTCTATTTTGAGCATTACCCCACTCGCAGAATCCGCAATTGAATTTACATCCTCTTTTTGTTTCCCAATGAATTTTACGGGAAAGGGTATTAAGGATGCCTGTTGAATAGGGGGAATATAAATAATCCTCGTCTAGTGATTCTCGAACTATTTTTTGATTATGAGTGTATATTCCATTAACTATCATTACAATTGATTTTTCAGCATAACCTTTAATAAAATAATCGGCTTTTGGAAACTCTTTTATTAAATCAGTTTCATCAATTGCTGTTATTTCATAGCCTCCAAGAATAATTTTACCAGTATAATCATCCAAAAGTTCAAGAATGGTGTTTGTATGCTCAATACTCCATCTAGTAACACCTATTGCAATGAAATCAAATTTTTTGAGGTAGCTAATTGACTTTCTGAGCAATTGTTTAATTGAATCTGTTATGTCTTTGTTTGATTTACCAATAAACTGCTCAATATTAATTGGATAATGAGAAGTCTTAACTCCTTTATTTTTTAAAGTAGATAATAATGAAGCTACTGAATATGAAATTGTGCTATAGTCCGGTCGGAAGATATCAAATGTAACTAGTATTATTGATTTATTCATTTTTATTAAATTTCACCTAATTAATCATAGATGAAAAAAAAGTGCGATAAAATGATTAATTGTATCTGGTTATCGTATGTATATTTCAATTATTCTAATTTCTGTATTTGATAATTAATTTTAGACACTTTCTAATACTCAAAAATAAGGCAAAAATTCCCAAAAAACACGTTTAGAAGTTAATAATGAAATAAAAAGCAAAAGAAGAGTATTTAGAAGAGGTATATTAACAAGTCCTTAAAATTTAATAATTTCTAAAAACTTGACTAACCCAAATCTAATCCATCCAAAGGAGTACCCTCTCTTATTTCATCTTCCTTCCAGCGTAGGAAGTTAACCTGTAGGTATATGCAATGATTAAAACCCAAGAATGATTTTTTCCTAGGCTTTCGGTTATTATTATGAGAAAAAATGCAAATTTTAAAGTGGGAAGCCCATTGTGGTCTATATATGGACTAAAAAAATTACAACAGATTCTAAATATATGAATTTCAACATGATAACAATGTATAAAGCGGAGAGTTAGGGATTCGAACCCTATTTTCTAATTCGCTATAAAACAACAATTAAAAGTTAGGCTATATTCATTATTCATTTACTCCGCACCTACACCTAACTTTGACATTAATTATTTTACTTGATTTATTTTTGTTTTATTCAATATTCGTAAGAAGTTTAATTAATTTTTTGTTTTATTCAATATTCGTAAGAAGTTTAATTAATACTTTATTTACATAATAATTTTCTCTGCCTACTTTCTTTTTATCGATCAAATCTAAATTTTGTAGTTGGTCGAGATAGCGAATTGCTGTATTACGGCTTATTTGCAGATCTGTCATAAAGTATTCAATCTTTGTATAAGGATATCGGAATAAATTATTTAATAAATCCTGAGTATAAATTTTTGGTGCCATCTTCTTAATGGTTTGCTTGTATTGATCCATCGCATTGCTGATATCCGTTATTAATTTGATATTGCTTTTTGATGTTTGAGCAACAGCATCAAGCATAAATAAAATCCATTCTTCCCAATTGTTTGATTTACGAACATCTTGTAATAATCTATAGTAATCAGCCTTTCGGCGTATTATATAACGACTGATATATAAAATAGGAAGAGATAGTAAGTCATTTTTTATCAAATAAAGAATATTGATGATTCTACCTGTTCGTCCATTTCCGTCATAAAAAGGATGGATACTTTCAAACTGATGATGAATAATTGCCATTTTAACCAGAGGATCAAGATCAGATAATTCATCATTATTAATATAATCCTGTAAGTTTTCCATCAACTTAACTATAGTATCATAATCCTGAGGAGGTGTATAAACAGTTTCACCAGTAGCCTGATTTAATAATTTTGTGCCCGGTAATTTTCTAAATCCGGCACTGTTATTTTCAATACCAGCCTGTATTTGAAGAATATGATTGTTGGTAAGCAATTTTGTTTGTTTTACTAACTCAAACCCAATTTTTAATGCGCTTGAATAAGCATGAACTTCTTTTGCTTCTGCTGAAATAAAGGTTGATGTGGCAGCATTTGATTGATAAATATCATCGAAAGTTGAAATGATATTTTCAATTGCAGAACTTTCTCGCGCTTCTTGTAAAGAAAGCGTATCAATTAAAATACTTTGATTCGGAATAGAACTGGCAACTCCTTTTAATTCGGCCAGATAACGATGTGCCTCTGCTGTTTTTTTTAAAACGGCTTTTGTTTCAATATTTATTTTTAATGGCAATAACTCTATGTTACCCATATTTTACAAATTTTAGGTTATATCAAAATAATACAACCCAAATATACGACAATTTGGGTTATGTTTATAAAAAACAACCTATTTTATATCAATTTTGGGTTATATTAATTCTCTACCATAATACTTTATCGGCATAATTGAAACCTTTTGTATATAAGACTGATGCCTTTTTTGATCTAAGAATCCGCTGATAGAAATCAATTCAATGAGTTTTCCTAAACAAAAAACAGCATATAACTTCTTTTATGAAACACTATTTTGAGAGGCTTAATATTTTTTCTATGATTTCTTTTTTAATTAATTCATACGCTTCAATATAATTGTATTTCTCTTCAATGCGGAGCAATGAAACCGTATCGTCTAGGAACTCACGATCTTTCATTTTTAGTTCCATATGATGAAAGACGACTTAAAGCAAGATAGAGTGCTTTTTCA
>JAIFLP010000067.1 GCA_020049015.1 Bacteroidota bacterium
CCAGAACCAGGTATAGCAAATGCTTCCGCTACTACAACCAATTCATTATTGTTTAATTATATGGGTGGATATGCTGGTAATAACGGAGTTAATTATATTGATGAAATTAGAATTGGAAGCTCGTTTGCTACAGTAAGCCCTGCCTCAAATAGTGTTTCAGTAGATAAGTCAATAATCATTTTTACTTCTTTATCAAATTTAACCGATGTTTTGAATATTACTTCTAATACAGGTTATACAATTACATCAAAAAATACAGGCTGGTTATCATTATCAGATGTAAAAGGACTGAACGATAAAGTGGTAAACGTAGGAACAATGTTAGCAAACACAAGCGGTATTTTAAGAACGGATACCATATTTGTAATGGATACTGCTACCTCAAATAAAGCTCCAGTTAAATCAATTGTTGTAAGGCAGTATCCTGAATTAAATTCTACTATTACATTTAGTATTAAGAATTCGGGTGCTGCACCCATTCAAAATGCATTGGTAGAAATTAATGGCATTGGTAAATTTTCAGATGCATCTGGAATAGTAAGCTTTCAATTTAAACAGGGCGAAAAGTTTACTTATACTATTACGTCTCCTGGTTACGCAGTTTCATCAGCAAGCATTCAAGGATATGATGTAGATATTTCTCAGAATGTAACACTTTCTGCAGCAGCTGGATATTCAGTAAGTTTTATAGTGAAGGGTGAAGATAATGTTTTGATTGCGGGAGCTGAAGTGGTATTTGATGGCGTTAAAAAATATACTGCATCTAATGGTTATGTAATTTTTACTGGCATGCCATCAGTTAATAATAAGTTATACAGTGCTAATGGTGATGGATACGCAAATATTTCCAATATACTCTCTCTTGCCGCAGAAAAGGACACTACTTTTGAAATTACTTTACCTCTAATTAAATACTTTGTTTCTATTAATGTTACTGATAGCTTGTCAGGTGCACCTATAGAGGCTGCTTTAATAAAAGTAGGCAGCTCTGAATACCTTACCAATTCAATGGGTGTTGTTGAGTTTTTATCTGTTCCAGTTAGTAATCAGTTATATACAATTAGCAAAAATGGATATTATTTAAATCAAGGAAAATATACTGTTTCTACGTCTGATGTAATTAATAACATAAAGCTCAGGCTTATAACTTATAAAGTTACTTTTAATGTAAAGGATCTAGATAATAAGCCAGTTGTATTGGCTTCGGTAAAACTAGGCAATGAAACTTATATGACTAATGTAAATGGGCAGGTTAATTTTAATAACATTGCGCCTGGAACTTACAATTATTCAATTACTAAAGATTCTTACATTGATATAAATGAAAATATCAGTGTAGCGAGCTCCGATTTGGTTAAGGACATCATTTTTATGACCTTGTATTATAAGGTAAATTTTATAGTTGTTGATACCAGTGCGGTTCAGAATCCTATATCGGGTGCCACTATAGAATTTAATAACACATCTAAAGTTACAGATTTAGATGGCAAAGTTACATTTGATTTTGTAACAATTGGAAATAGCAAAGTTTATAATATATTCAAGGATGGTTACAAAACTAATGGGGGATCGGTTAACGTAATTGATCAGGACGTTTTAAAAACGGTTATTATAACACCAGGTTTGTATACAATGAAGTTTATTGTTGTTAACCCTGAAAAAAAGCCAATACCCGCAGCCAATGTTACATTTAATGGCAAGAGTCGTACTACTAATCTTTCGGGTGCTGTTCTTTTTGATAGTTTGCAATATGAATTAGGAATTGATTACATGATTGTAAAAAAAGGATATTCACCTGATTCAGGAAAGATTGATATTATCAACAGAGATGTTTTGGATACAGTAATTCTTTCTAGCAATGGACCTACTTATAAAGTTTTATTTACAATTAAGGATGGTAATGGAGTACCTATTATTGACGCAGATGTAAATATGGCTTATATATCTAAAAAAACTGATGTTGAGGGCAAGGTGTTGTTTGAAAATATTGTACCTGATGATAATATCGAATACAATATTGGTAAGCAAGCTTATGTTACCATAAGTAACACTATAAATATAGTAGACAAAGACACATCAGTTATTGAAATACTTTATTTGTCAGATACTACATTTGTGGTTCATTTTGAGGTAAAAGACGACAGAAATAATCCTGTGCCCAATGCTACTATTGTATTTAATGCTGGTAGTGTGAATACCGATTCAACGGGTAAGTATCGTTTTGCAGAAGTAGCACCTGGGAGTGGATTAAACTATGTTGTTTTCAAAACAGGATACTCTGAGGCATCGGGTAAAATTAATGTTATTAATGACTCTGTAAGCAAAAGTATTAACTTAGTATTATTCCGTTATCAAGCTTCATTTATCGTTAAGGATGAATTAGGTGAAATTATAGCTGGAGCAAAAGTTAAGTTTTATGGAGATAGCGCATTAACTGATTCAACAGGTAAAGTAGTATTTAAAGATATTTTACCTTCTATTGATAATGAATATAAAATATCTAAAGACTTGTATCATGATGTTTCAGGAAAAATTTCTGTTACTTTTTCTGATATTGATAGGTTAATATCAATGCAGCGCATCAAATATCAATTGAGTATTATTGTTGAAGATTCTGCAGGAGTAATTGATAATGCAATTGTTCGTTTAGGAAATATAAGTTTTTCAACTGATAGCAAAGGATTGGCATTGTTTGAAGGTTTAGTTCCTTCCGATACTCTTATATATACAATTTCAAAAGCAGGCTATCTGTCATTTTCTGATACAATTTTTAATTTTAATTCTGATACTATAGATACTGCTAGAATTAAACTTGATCGAAATTTCATAACGTTCATTGTAAAATCTAAATTTGGAAATCTATTGAAGGATGTTGCTTTAACATTTGATGGCAAATTACAGTATACTGATTCTACAGGACGAGCAAATTTTATTTCCACAACCAAAACCGCAGTTAGGTACACTGCTGTAAAAACACGTTTTGTATCAGTTAGTAAATTGTTAGATATAAATAAAGATACATTGATCGTAATTACAATGGATACTATTATAACAAATTATCAAGTTACTTTTACGGTAATTGATGAGAACGGAAAGGCTATGAAAGGAGCAATTATAGAGTTTTATTCAGATACTTTTGTAACTGGAGATGACGGGAAATTGGTTTTTGTATTACCTAGTTTGAATAGTGAGCCATTAAGAATTTCAAAACCGATGTATAATATTATCAATACCTTTATCACAATAAATGGTAATACTAAAAAAACTTTTAATTTGGTTCGATCTAAATATAATCTTTCATTTAGGGTTATCGATCAAAATGATGAAGCAATAAACGGTGCAAGAATTTCTTTTTACAACGTAGGTTTTTTAACCGATACTGCAGGTGCACTCAATCTAAAGGGTATTACTTCTGACACTGCATACTATTATCGCATTGAATTTGGAGATTCATTTGCCGATTCAGGATATTTTGATCTGTTAAAAGATACAATCATCAGTGTAAGGTTTGTGGGTGTTGGATTAAAGGAAAATTTCTCGATAGTATCTATTTATCCAAATCCGGCATCAGACAATATATATATCAATCAAAATGGAGTCTATACTTCTTATGGAATTTATACCTATTCAGGTATATTGATAAAGCAGGATAGGATAATAAATGATGTCGAAATGATTGATGTGTCGAAATTAAATAATGGAATGTATATTTTAATGCTTATAAGGTCTAATGGTTATAAAGATTTTAAACGATTTTTAAAACAATAATTTTAAAAAAAGGCATTGGTTTTCCAATGCCTTTTTTTACATTTGCTTCTAATCTTAAAGTGATGAACAATTTCAAATTTTTTATTTTTATACTTTTACCTGCTTTTGTAGCTTGCAGCGATAAAGCAGCAATTGAACAGCCTACTAATAATGAGCCTATGGATTCTGTATTACTGTTGATGAAAAAGAAAATTATTATTGATTCCTCAATAATTCTATATGATAAGCCTTTGACTCAAGAAGCTTTTTTGGATGAATGGACTGTTCATCATAGTGATTGGGAAGTAAAAGAGGGTTGGTTGTATGGAAGTAATAAGGGGAATTGGCCGGGCATGGCAGTGTTAAAGAAGGACTTTCCTGGAAACGTTATGCTCGAGTTTGAAGCTCAAACCATACTGCCATCTTCTCATGATATTAATGTAATGTGGAATGGGGAGTGGAATGATAGTACCGATCAGCGTGGTATAGCTTATGTTGCTGGTTTGCAAGGATGGTGGACTGGTAAAGTTGGTATTGAAAAGTCTAATGATTACAAGTTCATGGTGGGTACTCCTTTGTTTGACTTTATTCCCGGTAAAATTTATAAAATAATTGCAGGGAGTATTGATGGTCATTGCTTTATTTTTGCCAACGGAAAGTTGCTACTAGAAGCCATGGATCCAAATCCTATCGATAATCAAAAATATACCAAAGTGGGCTTCGAAGCATATTGTAGTAATATTTGTATTAGAAATATTGTTATTAGGCAAATTTGTTGGCAAGAAAATGTTCTTAAGTATGAACCTGAGTTTTAAGGATAAAATATTTACTCAGAGAAAAATTTATTAATATTCCCAATTAATTCGTCAATATCAAGGGGCTTCGACATGTATGCATCGAAACCGCATTCCTCGCATTTAATTCGTTCTTCTTGCAAAGTATAGGCAGTTTGAGCAAGTATGGGTATGCGGGGTTTTATTTTTTTTATCTCAATGCATGCTTCAAAACCATTAATTTCTGGCATTTTGATGTCCATTAAAATTAAATCTATTTTACTGAGCGAATGAACTAATTCTAATGCTTGTTTGCCATTATTAGCATGAATTAATTGTACTTGTGTTTCTGCTAGAACAGCTTCTATAAATTTGTAATTTACTTCTTCATCTTCAACAACCAAAATAATTTTGTTTTTCCAATTATAACTATTTAAGCTGATCGGATTTTCTTCTTTTTCTGTTTCGCCTTCTTCAATTGTAACGTAGGGAATGCTAAATGTGAATGTACTTCCTTGACCCTGCGTTGAATCAAAGTTAATTTTACCACCAAGCAATTCTACAACATGTTTTGCAATTGAAAGACCTATTCCCGCACCGGCTGTATTTTTGTTCTGCGTGGAGTCAATAAATTTATATCGGTTAAATATGTTTTTTTGTGTTTCTTTCGAAATTCCTAAACCGGTATCTTTTACAAAGAAAATGAGATTTTTGCTGTCTTTCTGTTCGTAGCCAAACTGTATATATCCTTTGTTGGTATACTTTAGCGAATTGTTTAGAAGTATGGACATTATTTGTTGAAGCCTTCCCGGATCGGTATATATATTGTGTAGTTTTTGATCGGGTGGCAAACTCAGGTAAATCTCTATTAAATCTTTGCCCATCCGATTTTTTTCTTGAATGAAAAATTGCTGGAGCTCCGACATTAATTTAGGAATATCTGATTCAGCCTTAATAATGCTTGCGCTGCCAGTTTCAAGATTGGCAATTTCAATTATATCATCTATTAATGTTAATAATTCTCGCCCTCTATGTATGATAATATTGCTGTAATCTTTCTTTTTTTGTTCCGATAATCCGCCTATATTAATTAATTCAGTAAAGCCAATGATACTGTTCATTGGCGTTCTTATTTCATGTGAAATATTTGATAAGAAAGCTGTTTTTAATTTGTCAGATTGTTCTGTTTTTTCTTTTTGGCGGTTGATTTCTTCCTCTTGTTTTCTTTTATCCGTGTAATCGGTGAGGTGCATTATTAATGAGCTATTACTACCTATAAGAGCCGGACAAGCCAAAACTTTTATAATTCGTTGCTGCTTATGTCCTCCTTTCTCTATTAGTATTTTACATTCATATTCTATTTTTTTTTGTGCTTCTATAATGCTTTTGAAGAAAGTTAATAAGGAACTTTGCTCATTGTCGGGAAGCAAGAAGGATAGATTCTCTAATTTAACGGTCCCATAAGGCACTTGTAAATTAATAATTGAATGTGCCTGAATACTAACTTTAGCCACCTCATTTGTAGGATACCATACTATGTAGCCCGTCTTTATTACATTTTCGTGAAATGAAAGCAGCGCTGATAGCTCATTTTCCTTAAACAATGCTGTATTGTTGGTAATTGAATCTTCTTTATATAGCTTATCTTTCGGCATGCTATGATTTTAACCCAAAAATACATAAAATTTCTCATAAATAGAAGTTTCTGGCTTTAAATTAGAATAATTCCACTTGAATATACTGTATGAATGCGGTAATTGTATACTCATCATCTACCATTGCTTCTGATAAAAGTATCAAAACATTGTTTTTTTTACCATCTCTAACTAAAATCGGAACTTCAATCCTTTTACCAATTATTTTTTGTTGGCTTGGATCGGTAAGCCTTTTTAGAAATTCGTGTTTTTCAATATCTTTTTCGTCAAATAAAATAGAAACAGAGGTTCCTATGGCAGCATTTT
The DNA here is from genome assembly GCA_020049015.1 of Bacteroidota bacterium. GTDB lineage: Bacteria > Bacteroidota > Bacteroidia > Bacteroidales > DTGW01 > JAIFLP01. Next base: position 6,482 of record JAIFLP010000067.1, read on the forward strand.
TTTCTAGTTTAAACATTTCTGAAGCTGCCTCATTAAAAAATTCTATGGTGCACTGCTGGTTGATAGTTATTATTGCGTCCAAAGCTCCTTCTAAGGTTCGTTCATGTCGGAGTTTGAGTTTTTCCGTTTTCTTGAATGATTCGCGCATACCTTCTTTGGTTTCCTCTAATCGCTTCCTTAGTTCATTACCCGACAATCGGAGTTTCTCTTCTTGCTGTTTAAGCTGCTGTCTTTGTTTTTCTGACTCTAATTCAATCAGTTTTTCTTTCGAAATATTATGTGCAATTAGTATAACCTTTGATAGTTCGCCATACATATCGGTAACAGCCGTAAATGTACCTCTAACCCATGAAATTGAGTTACTTTTGTTAATACGAAATGAAAACGAGAAGGGTCGGCCATTTAGAATTTCTTTCCAGTAAATTTGCAGTTCTCTAATGTCTTCTTGAGAGATTAATTCCTGAATGTCTTTTCCTACTAATTCTTTGTCGGAAGGAAAATCTGTTTCAGCAATAAAAAGATTATTACAATGTATTATTTTTCCATCAGTGCTGATTTCTGCTTTTATGGATGATCTGTTTAATGCAGCCAATTGCGATTCATAATCAAGGCTCGTTTTTTTATGTTCGGTAGAATCTATTGCTAAAAATAAAACTCTTCCCACGCTGCCATCTTCTTTTCTAATACAAGTATATGTAGAGATGGTCCATAAATCCTCCCCAGTTTTTGTAACATGTTTCATATAACCTTCAAAATGCTTTCCTCCTTTTGACAGGTTATTCCATAAAGGATTGAACCATTCGCGGTCTCTGTTATTAATAAACATAGTAATGTGTTTTCCTTCCACATCCATATTGCCTTTATAGCCCAGCTTATTGATGAACTTTGTATTGGCGTATATTAGAGTTCCATCAGGCTTGTATTCGGCTCTAATTAAAGTATGGTTTACACTGTTAGTAAAGCTAATAAACTCTTCAGACTGACTTGCCGCCATTGTTTGCATGGTCTTCAACATTTCTATTTGCTGAAAATGCTTGGTTTCCTGCTCAATAAGTTGTTTGTTTTTTGCCTGACTTTCATTCAATAATCGAAAAACATTTTTATTGTTTAAATTTACTGAGAGAATGCTTGCCATTTGCTCACAAACCCTAGTAATAAAATTTATTTTAAAATTATCGATGGGAGAGAATGAAGCCATTTCAACAATTCCATACACTTCCTGATTGCAAATTAAAGGAACAATTAGCAGGTAATTTGGAGTTGCATGTCCCAATCCCGAAGTTATTTCGATATATTTATCAGGTATTTCATCTAAATATAAAAACTTTTTTTCTAAAGCTACACTACCTATCAAACCTTTTCCCCATGGAATTTCTTTGTCTGCAAATTTTCTTCTCTCGTATGCATAGCATGAAAGCATTTTGAAGTATTTTTTATCTGCCATTGACTCAATCGAAAAAGCGGCAGCTTGATTAGCATTGCAATACGTAACAAGTTTGTTGATGATACGAAACGACCAATCTTCAATATTATCAGACGAAGAATATATTATGCCGTTTATATCGTTGATGCCATCATTTATCCATATGTATTTTTTTTCATTGGTTTTTACTTCATCAAGTTGATTGGTAAGCGTAATTAATTTTTCATTGAGTTGTTTTATATTTTCAAAAACATTTTTGTTTTTATTATGATCAGCGAGTTTAAAATGGTTGTTGTCGCTAAGCATTAGCAGCAAATATTTGTGAATGTCATTTTGAAACAATTTTTTTTCATCTACCTCATATTTTAATAGATCTTTTTGCTTTTCAAATCGCAAATTATAAAATACAGAAAATAGAAATGTAATAAAAGGTAAGAGATCGACAAAATAAAAAACGGGAGACAAATGATGTAAATACACGAATCCATATATACTAATTCCCGATTTTATGTGGTAAAATGATAATAAATAAGCAAACAGGGAAAGGAGCATACCCGGCATTAATGACAAAATATAAAATTTTATTCCTTTTTTGTTATCCATTTTTTACTTATTTATCCTTTTAGCGATTTTCGTGAATATTTTTTTCCAATTCCATTATTTTTGAAGCAATATTTTCTAAAGATACTATATGATCCACTGCTCCAAGTTTTATAGCTTCATTTGGCATACCAAAAATTATTGACGACTTTTCGTCTTGAGCAATTGTTTTTGATCCGGCTTGCTTCATCTCAAGCATGCCTTTTGCTCCATCATCTCCCATTCCCGTTAATATTACTCCAATAGAATTTATTCCTGCATAACGCGCTGTAGTTCTAAAAAGTACATCTACCGATGGTCTATGCCTGTTTACTAATTGACCATCTTTAATCTCAACAAAATATTTTGCACCACTTCGGTTTAATAATATATGCTTATTCCCAGGTGCGAGTAGTGCAGTTCCCCTCGATAACAGATCACCATGTTCAGCTTCTTTTACAGTAATTATACATTGACTGTTCAGTCTATTAGCAAATGATCGGGTAAAATTTTCGGGCATATGTTGTACTATTACAATAGCCGGACAATCTACTGGCATTTTTTCTAGAACTTTTAATAATGCTTCAGTTCCGCCGGTAGATGCGCCTATAGCAATAACTAAATCAGTAGTGCGTGTTAGTATTTGATTAACCGGATAAGGAGGAATGACTGAATCAGCTGAATATTTTGGTGTAGGGACAAAATCTTCTTTGAATTTCTTTCTCTCGATTTTCCCTGTACATGCTGCTGCAGATCTTATCGCATCGGCAATTCTTATTTTCGATTCTTCAATGAATTGTCGGGTATTCATTTGAGGTTTGGTAATAATTTCAACCGCACCATATTCCATAGCTTTCAAAGCAGCTTCGGTTCCTTTATCTGTTAAACTAGAAATAATAACTACTGGAATAGGATGTTGCGACATTATTTTTTTTAGAAATGTTAGTCCATCCATGCGTGGCATTTCAATATCTAGTGTAATTACATCGGGTAATTCTTTGGCTAGTTTCTGCGCTGCATAGAAAGGGTCTGATGCAACTCCTAGTAATTCCATATCATCTTCCCCCGAAATAATATCTGCAAGTGTTTGTCTTACCAACGCTGAATCGTCAACTATCAATACTTTTGTTTTTCTACTCATTATGATTGGTTTTCAGTGTTATCTTGGTTCCTTTCACTTTTCAAGTATTTCTGTCTTACTTCTCCGGTTTCGGTATTGAATATTATTTTTCTTCCTAGTTTTCCTCCTACACTTTGCGCTATGATGCTTATACCATGTTCTCTAATCATTTCAAATGCTAGCTTGTGATTGCGTTCTCCAATGTGAAACTGCGAAATATTAGTTTGAATAACTTCTCCTCCGCCAAATATTTTTGCCTGTAAATTTTTTTTATTACAACCCATGTCCAGCATTTTTTCAATTAGTTTTTCAATAGCTATATTGCCAAACCGGGGAGAAGCCAAACCTTGTCCATTCCATAGAGGTAACATGTAATGATTAATACCTCCGTATTTAAGTACCGGATCGTATAAGCAAACTGCAACACACGACCCCAATATTGTAGTTACTATCTGTGGAGTATTGCTTGCAAATAATGCAGAAGGATATAAAAATTGCGCTTGTACCTGATCCATTGAATGAATTAAAATGATTCTTCTTCGTCAAATAAAAAGTCGTTTCCATTCGATGAAACACTATCAATATCTTCAAGTTTCGACTCTGGTATGCTAATCCCAAATGTACTGCCTTTGCCTAAAATACTTTTTACTGCTATTTTTCCTTCCAGAATATCAATCAATGCTTTTGTAATCGACAATCCCAAGCCATGTCCTCGATTTTTAGAATTGATACCGCTATCAATCCTTTTAAACCTATCAAATATAACCCGTTGATTGCCTTCTGAAATTCCAGTTCCATAATCTTGTATGCTAATGGTTAAATTGTTATTTAGAAAGCCTAATTCAACTTTAATTTTATCATCGTCAAAACTAAATTTAATGGCATTGCTTATCAGATTTGATATAATCAATTTAAACTTTTCTGCATCAGTTTTGAAATGAAATTTTTGGTTTTCTTCTGTTTTAATGTTATTGGAAAATATAACTTCAATGTTTTTTTTTCTAAGATCGATATGAAAATCTTCTATAACCGATTGTATTATTTTTACAGGCTCAGATTTGGTTATTTCAGGCATTACATCACCAGCCTCAAGTTTGGCGGCCATAAAAATATTTTTCAATTGAAAATCTAAATTGAATGCTTCGCTATGTATAAGTGAAACCATTGAAATAACCTTTTTCCAATTCTCTTTTTCCACTACTATAATGTTTCTTGATAAGGCTAGTATGGATGTAAAAGGATTGATAATTTCATTGGTTATATGCGATATGAAGTGAGTCTTTAATGATTCTGATTCACCTAGTTTTTTATTCACCGTTTTTAATTCCTCTGTTAATTCTGTCATCTCTTTGATGGTTGAGCGGGCTTCATCTAAACGTGATTTTAACTCAACAATTAATTCGTCATCTTTTATTTGCTTGAAACTATTCATAAATTAATTAGAGTTTAGATTACTTTCTTAAAAATGGTTGGTTTAATTTGTTCTAATGGTAACTTCATTCCTGTTATTGATTCTGAATGACCTAAAAATAAAAATCCATTAGGTTTTAGGCGATCACAAAGCTTATTGATAACGTTCTCTTGAGTTTTTCTGTCGAAATATATTAATACATTTCTGCAAAATATTTGGTCGAAAATTTCAGGAGTATGAAACGAGTTATCCATGAAATTTAATCGGGTAAATGTTACTTTATTTCTCAAAGGAGCAATTACTCTTACTGTTGGTTTTATTCGGTCTTTACTCTTTAAAAAATATTTTTTCTTGAGGTCGAATGGTATCCCTTCAATTCTGTCTTCTTTGTATATGGCATCAATAGCATGGGAGAGGATTTTTGTTGAAATATCTGTTGCATAAATAGAATAATTTAGACCAGGGAATTTCTCTTGTAATTCACTCATTACGATGGTTATCGTATATGGTTCTTCTCCACTGCTGCATCCGGCACTCCAAATTTTGAATGTTTCGTTTGGCGATTCATCCATAAATTGAGGTACTATTTCATTAGTTAGAAAATCAAAATGAATGGGCTCTCTGAAAAAATCAGTTTTGTTGGTGCTAACTACATCAATCATGTGAATTACTTCATTGTCTTGTCCTTCTGCGCTAAAAACAAAGTCAACATAGTCTTTGAAATTTTTCAGTTTGAGTTCCCGCAATCTTTTTTGTAAACGACTTTGTAACATTACCCTTTTTATTTCGGGCATTTTTATTCCAAAGTTATTATATATGAATTCACTAAGCTTTCTGAATTCTTCATCACTTAGTTTTGCATTGTATATTTCTCCCAAATAGTCTATGCTCATATATTTAAATTTTATTCATATAAGTTTTGATTTATTTCTTCAACAGAGCCTTCTTTAAAATGACTATTGAAGAGTAAAATTTCATCGCTAGTAAATAATACATCAGTGTTTAATATAATCAATTTTTTTTGCTCATTTTGGAATATGCCTTTTATGTATTTGGTATAGTCTTTTATTGCTATTTGTGGAGTTGGCAGAATTTCATTATCTTCAATATCTATTACTTCAGTTACACAATCCACAATGGCACCAACTTGAGTTTTAGAATTCTCATAAGGAACATCTATAATGATGATATTAGTATGCTCATCAAAATTTTCGGAAGGGGCATTGAATCTAATTCTTAAATCAACCAATGCAATAACTGAACCTTGCAATTGAATCAATCCTTTTACTACCCTAGGAACATCAGGAATAGTTATTACCTCCTGCATTTCAATTATATTTAATACTTTTGATACATTGATAGCGTATTCATTATTGTTTATTTTGAATACTAAATAGGTGATTATTTCTTCAGTTTCTTCCATATTTATCAATAATTCAAGCTTCTGAATGCAGGTATTTTTTTGTGCAATATTTAACTGTTTTTTGTGTGTCAAGAACCAGAGCTACAGTTCCATCTCCTAAAATAGTTGCTCCTGATACAAGTTCTTGTCCTTTGTAATGCTTACCTAAAGGTTTTAATACGGCCTGATATTCACCTAAAACTAAATCTACAACCAAGCCCACTTGCTGATCTTCGTAGTTTACAATTACTATCTGATCAATTTTAAAATTCGATTCAGGCATATTAAATTCTTTACGCAAATAATAAAAGGGGATTTGTTTTCCGTCAAAAACCAACAATTGATTCCTTAAATTTTTGATAATGTCATGTTTTTCTGAGTGTAATTTGCTAATAATTGATAATGGAATTACAAAATAGGTGTCGCCTACAAGTGTTAATAATCCATCAATTATTGAAAGAGTTAAAGGTAATTTGAGTGTAATAGTGGTTCCTTTTCCAACAATAGAGTCTATTTCTACTTCACCTCTAATATCTGTGATTTTTTTCTTAACTACATCCATTCCTACGCCTCTACCTGAAATATCAGATACATTTTGAGCAGTTGAAAATCCAGGCAAAAAAATCAGATCGAATAATTCTTTATTAGAGTAATTGATGTTGGGTTGAATTAGATTTTTCGATAAGGCTTTTTCTTTTATTCTATCAGGATTAATTCCTGCACCATCATCAATAATTTGTATTACAACATTGGTTCCAGAATAAAATGCTTTTAGCATAATGGTTCCTTTTGCTGGTTTATTTGCAGATACTCTTATCTGCGCATCTTCTATTCCATGATCTATAGAATTTCTCAATATATGTAATAATGGATCGGTAAGGTTTTCTATAATGGTTTTATCTAATTCCGTTTCTGTTCCTTCAGTAACAAATACAACTTCTTTTTTCAATTCAGAAGA
>JAIFLP010000168.1 GCA_020049015.1 Bacteroidota bacterium
TGTGAGGTATGTTATCAATCTCTATAATTTTAGCCGACATAATAGACGGGATAAGAGCTCCGTTTTTAGTTCGAAAAATGGTTTCTAAATTTTCGACTATCCCATTTTTACTTAATCCTTCAATAAGTCTAAACCGGTCCTCAGGTATGGCCCAAATATTTATTTCAGAAGATAGTTTGCCCATCACTTCATCTTCGGAGTATCCGGTTAATCGGGTAAATCCCTCATTAATTTCAATAAATTCACCGCTAAACTTATTAATATTTACAGAATCGGGGCTTGTATAGAAAGCTGATTTATATTTTAATTCACTTAAAAAAAGTTCTTGTTGTGCAATCATCTTATCTGTTATATCGCGCGCAACTCCGATTAACGAAACAAATTTACCCTCTTTATCTTTTAAAGGAGTTGCATTGGAACTATGCCAACGCCATTTACCATTTTTATGTTTTACGCGGTATTCAACCCCACTTAGTTTTTTGCCACTATTTAAAACTTTATTTAGAAAATCAATACAACTTGACAAATCATCAAGATGAATAAATTCGTCAATATTTGAACCAATAACTTCATTCAATTGATAACCTAATATCTCCGTCCAGTTAGGCGATACATAAGTAAAAATACCCTGGGGATTTATTTGATAAATTATATCGTTTGCACTTTCAACAAAAGTTCTGAATTTTTCTTCGCTTTCATGAATTAATTGATCGGATTTTTTGCGTTCGCTTATGTCTGTTGCAATGCTTAACATGGCTGTTTTTCCTTTCCAGTCGACTAGCTTTACATATACTTCCAAGGGTATTACGCTTCCATCTTTTTTAAAGTGTTCTACTTCAAAAGTAGCACTTCCGTTTTCATTTATGATTCTTATTCGCTCTTCAATTAGATCAGCACTTCTGGGAACATCAAGCTTAAATAAATTAAGTGCCATAAATTCGTCACTGGTATACCCATGAATTTCAAACGATTTTTGATTTGCATAAAGAAAGGTTCCCTTATGGTCGTGAATAGTTATAGAACTTGGGGCGATATTAAGCATTTCAGCTAATAAACCTGTAATTTCTGAATCCATAAAACATACTTTACTTAATTGATTGGTACAAATATCAATAAAATATTCAAACAAAACAAGCTAAATCACAATTAGTCAATATCTTGCTTTTATAAATAAAATCTTTAAAATGCATATTATGAATGTGTTTCATCCAATTAATATAAGCAAAGGAATGAGGATCAATATAATGTATCTAATCAATTTATCAGTAAATAATTTAAATAGAAATTTCCCATTAAATCGTTAATCTTTGTAAGATTTTAAATTCCTGCGAATCGTGTAATTTTTAATAAATATTATATAAGAACATAATATTTATTACTATGTACTTTTGTCCCTATACAGAAATTAAAGAAATATAATCATTATATATTTAATCATTAATAGTTAAAGCTTGTGAAGTTTTCATTCCAAAAATCATTCTATATATTGGTCTTCATATTTGGCCTCTTTGCCCTCTTAGTATTTGCCAAAGCAGTTCTTATTCCATTAAGTATGGCATTATTACTTTCTTTCGTTTTACTACCAATTGTTAAAAAATTAGAAAACTGGGGAATAAATAAATTGCTATCCGCATTTATTTCCATATTGATATTTTTTTTAATTGTAAGTGGTACAATTACCTTATTTTCAAACGAAATAATGAATCTTTCAGGACAATTAAATGACTTTTCAGGAAAAATAATAAAAACTTTATCAGAAGCTTTGCGCTATATTAATAGCCATATAAAATTTATTGATCACATAAAAACTTCTGAAGTATTAAAAAATGGAAAAAACTGGATTCAACACTCATCCGGATCATTAATACAGAATGCTTTTAGCAGTTCAGCAACATTTATTGCTGGCTTAGCAACAACAATAATATTCACTTTTTTATTACTAATTTATAGAGAAGGATTAACCCACGCCTTTGTAGCATTTGGGAATGAAGAAAACAAAAGTAAAATTTTTCAAATGCTGAAAAATATAAAGAATGTAGGAAAAAAATATCTTTCAGGTATGTTCCTTATGATAATAATTTTGGGCTTTGCCAACAGTATAGGATTGTGGATTATTGGAATAGATAGTCCTTTTCTTTTTGGATTTTTCGCAGCTTTTTTATCTATTGTTCCATACATAGGTACAACATTAGGAGCAACAATACCAGTGTTGTATGCGTTTATGTCCACAGATTCCTTATGGACACCGCTAGTAGTAATGATTATGTTTTGGGGAATTCAAGTTGTTCAAGATAACTATTTAAGTCCTAAAATTGTAGGAAGCAGTGTTAATGTAAATGCGTTAGCTGCTATTTTAAGTTTATTAATAGGCGCCGCAGTTTGGGGAATTGCAGGCATGGTATTATTTCTGCCTTTTGCTGCCATGCTTAAAGTATTTTGCGAAGAGTTCGATCCATTGAGACCTTTAGCACTGTTAATTAGCAACGACATTTCAGGTGGTTCTATACAAGTAGGACGAAAGTATAAATGGATAGAAATAATAAAAGCTAAGTTTAGGATAAAAAAGTAGGATTTACTTCTCAATTAAATTTATTTTAACATACTCATTCACATCAAATTTATTTCTACAACCCCTCTCGTTCATAAACCTAATTTTTCCAAAAACAGGTCTTTCACCCCAAGCCCTATCATGCACCCCACCTATTGACCATGCAATACCGGCATAGCCATTTGGGTCACGACCATCCAATTCATATTTATCATTTAAATAAATAGCTATTTCCATTGCCTCTTGAGGTGATTTTGTCCATTCTAATATTTTTTTTGCCCAGTACATACGCATATAATTGTGCATAAATCCCGTTTTCCTCATTTGACTCTGAGCTGCATTCCATAATGAATCATGAGTGCGGGATTCTTCAAATTCACATAAAGAATATAAATAATCCCTTTTATCATCCATGTGATCCATAAGTGTTTTTTTTGCCCAAGAAGGAAAAACATCAGGAGAATCGTAATTTTTATTGTAATAACAAAAATTATCCGACAGTTCTTTCCTGATAATGATTTGTTCTAAATAGGACTTCCGGTTCTCATCATCAGGATAATGCTCCAATACTTCCAATGCAACCCGCTGTGATGATACTTGTCCGAAATGCAATAAAGCTGATATTCGAGATGTAATATCCATAACGGGATTGTTAGCATACTCGTTGTATAATTTCAAATTATTATTAATAAAATGATCAATCGGATCGAGCGGATTGTCAATTACAACAACCTCTTTTAAAAGATCAGGAATACCATTAGCATCTTCTTGATTTTTCATAACATCCACTTCAGGAAAAGGAATGAAAAAATCATTAAGAACCTTATTTATTTTTGGTCGCAAGGTATACGCTCCATATTCAGCCTTACCGGATGCTATGGTACAAGGAACAATATTATGGGCATCAACCACATGATAAGGAATTTTTAACACATCAATAAGGGTATTTAACCATTGCTGCTTGATGCGCAAAGGATCAAAATCACCTACCAAAAAGCCTACTTTATAGCGAATAATATAATCTGGAATAAGAGCAACCGGATCGCCTTCCAACAAGTCAAATGGGATCCTCAAGTTGGTCAAATCATTTGCTACACGCCGCAATCCTTGCATCATATAACTAAGATGAGATTCAATGGCGCCCGGATAATTTTTAACCACACAAAAACAAACTCTTAATGGCACTTTATGTTGTAACGAATGGAAATAAGCATATAAAAATGCCCAGTTATCATTTACCCGTTGGTCTCGACTCATCCAGTAGATTACTTGACCCGATTCATACCGCAATTGATTGCTAGCAACAAGGCGATCATATAATCTTGGAATATTCATAAAAAAATGTACATTTGCTTCAAATGTAATCAAAAATGGCATCGTTATCTAAAAATGATTTAAAAAACTATCTATACATACTCATAGGCTCTATAATCATGGCCGTTGGTTATGTATTTTTCATCACCCCATATAAGATTGTACCGGGAGGAATTTACGGATTTGGTATTATTGTATATCACCTAACTAAAGAAATGTGGGGAACTGGGATGGGTTTTCCTATTGGTATTTTCGGATTTATAGTGAACATACCCCTCTTCTTCATTGGATTAAAATATTTGGGCAAACGATTTGGTATAGGAACCCTAATTGGATTTGTTTTATCATCTATTTTTATAGATTTGTTCACTTATTTATGGGGCGACTTGCCATTAGTTGAAAATGATGCCTTGCTATCGTCAATTTTCGGAGGGATATTGGCAGGTGTGGGACTGGGAATGATTTTTAAAGCAAAGGCAACCACCGGCGGAACAGATATTATAGTTATGTTATTGGCAAAATGGACCAAGCACCCCATCGGATTTTTATTTATTATTGTGGATGCGGTGATCGTTTTATTTGCACTGCTGGCATTTGGTGATTGGAAAATACCTTTATATTCATGGATCAATATATATATTACCGGTAAAGTAATTGATTATATTTTAGAAGGAGCAAATTATAGTCGTACGGTACTTATTATTTCGGATAAATACGATGAAATAAAAGAAAAAATTCTTTTTCAATTGAATCGAGGGGCTACATGGATCAAAGCCGAAGGCATGTATACTGGTACAGAAAGAAAACTAATTTTCACCAATGTGAGTCGCCGCGAATTATCAATATTGCGGGATTATATTCACAATATAGATCCTAAAGCTTTTGTAACAGTAATAAGCACCAGCGAAATTTATGGTGAAGGATTTAAAAAGCTAAGCGATGAAGAATAATTATAATTTATATTACATCCTTTGCGGCATTGCAATACCCAAAAGGTTCATTCCTCGTTCGATTATGTCGGCTATCATAGCTGACAATTGAATGCGAAATGTTCTTTTTGCGGCATCTTCTTCCTTTAAAATAGTGAAGTCATGATAAAATTGATTGTACTCTTTCACCAATTCATAGCAATAATTGGCAAGGAGTGCGGGACTCTTATCTTTACCAGCTTCTGCAATTACTTCGGGGAATTGATATATAATTTTTATTAGTTCTTTTTCTTTCTGCTCCAGGTGTAATGTCATCGATACCTTATCTCCAAATACATTATTAAGTTCTGACTTACTAATCAATGAACGGATGCGGGCATATGTGTACTGAATAAACGGACCCGTATTACCATTAAAATCAATTGATTCTTTGGGATCAAAAGTCATTGTTTTCTTAGGGTCAACTTTCAGAATAAAATACTTTAAAGCACCTAATCCTACAGCCTTATAAATTGCTTCTTTTTCAGTATCAGAAAAGCCTTCCAGCTTACCCAGTTCAACCGACATATCTTCGGCAGTTTTAACCATGCCATCAATTAAATCATCGGCATCAACTACAGTTCCTTCTCTCGATTTCATTTTTCCTTCCGGTAATTCAACCATACCATACGATAAATGAAAAAGATTTTTCGCCCAAGTGTGGCCTAACTTTTCAAGTACCTTTGAAAGGACCTGAAAATGATAATTTTGTTCATTACCCACTACATAAATCAATTCATCAATATGATATTCTTCACATCGTTGAACAGCAGTTCCTAAGTCTTGGGTCATATATACCGATGTACCATCGCCCCTTAACAACAATTTCTGATCCAGGCCATCAGCAGTTAAATCAATCCACACCGAAGCATCTTCCTTTTTAAAAAACACTGATTTACTCAAGCCTTCCTGTACAATTTCTTTTCCTAACAAATAGGTTTCCGACTCATAATAAATACGGTCAAAATCAACACCCATTTTTTTATACGTTTCATCAAAGCCTTTATACACCCAGCCATTCATGGCTTTCCATAACTCAACTACCTCTTTATCCCCTGCTTCCCAAAGCCTTAACATATCTTGAGCTTCTTTGATTAAAGGCGCTTCTTTTTTTGCTGCATCCTCGTTCATATTATTTGAAGCCATCAATTCAGCAATTTGCTTCTTGTACTCTTTATCAAAACGCACATAATAATCGCCTACCAAATGATCACCTTTAATACCAGTTGATGCAGGAGTTTCTCCATTTCCGAATTTTTTCCAGGCCAACATCGACTTACAGATATGAATCCCTCTATCGTTTACCAGGTTTACCTTTTTTACATCATGTCCATTGGCCTTCAAAATATTGGCAACGGCAAAACCCAACAAATTATTTCTGATATGTCCCAAATGCAATGGTTTATTGGTATTGGGAGATGAATATTCAACCATTACTTTTTTGGAACTTGCATTTTGGCTTGCGAAACCAAAAGTAGTATTTCCAGCTGCTTGATTAAAAAATTCAATAAAATAGCTAGCGTTTACCACCAGATTAAGAAAACCCTTTATAACATTATAAGATTCCAATTCTTGCAAGTTATCAACCAGCCACTTACCTATCTCATTAGCGGTAAGTTCAGGGCTTTTACCTGAAAGCTTAAGTAATGGAAATACCACCAAAGTAAAATCACCAATAAATTCTTTTTTGGTTTTATTAATTTGAATGGTTGAAGCGTCTGGTTCAATCTGGTAAAGAGATTTGAGTGCTTTTATTACTCCATCTTTGATCAATTGCTCAATTGATTGCATAAACATATTTTTTAACCCGGCAAAGATAATAATTCTTAATTAAATCGAGTCAATGAAAAAAAAGAAAGCAAGACCGGGGAGACCTTGCTTTCTATACTTAGTAAAAACCTTATTAGCTATGAAAAAGTACTATAATAACAATGTAACTTGGAAAATGTTTAATATATATAGAATATTTTTTTGGTTGGAGATCGGAAGGTCTTAAAGTCTGAAGGTCAAAAGTCTTAAAGTCGAAGGACATGTTGCCTTTTTACAAAAACATTGGTTTCAAAATTTTCTCTTCATTCTCCCAGCAAAGCTCCTCAGAAGCGAGCTTAAGTCCCTGAATATAAAGCGATTTATTATCTGTCACTCTTCTAATTATGTTTGCCAACTCCTCACAATCGGTGGTGTTGGTAACTTCGCCAATTTTGAAATTATTAATAATAGTCGAGGTTTCGGGAAAATTACTGCAAACAACAGGAATTTGACATTGAATATAATCAAAAAGTTTATTAGGCAATGAATAATAATAATTCAAGCCTACATGCTCCTCTAATGAAACTCCAACATCAGCAGAAAGTGTATATTGAATTAATTCGGAATAAGGCTTTCTGTCAATAAATGTTACGCAATCCTCTAAATGCATTTTTCTTACGAGTGTTTTCAACTCCATTTCAATATCGCCATTCCCTATGATTAGAAATTTAAACCCTTCGAGATAGGGCATGGCTCTGATTACCCTTTCTATACCGCGGTGAATATTTAAGGCTCCTTGGTAAATAATGGTTTTATGAGAGTTCTTTTGAATCTTTGAATTTAATTCCAGTAATTTAAAAGGCACATTTCTAACCACCAACATTTCTATAGCGTATCTTTTATGATAATACGCAGCTATTGAATCACATACGGTGTAGGCATATTTAACCTTAGGCAAAAAAAGATGTTCCATAAAAAGCCAAGTCTTTCTAATCAAAGCCCTGTGAACCAATTCAGGAGCTTCGGTATATAATTCGTGGCTATCATAAACTAATTTTTTTCGCCTTATACGCGAAGCCAAATAATTGGCAGGCAAAGTATCTAAATCGTTTGAAAGAAAAACATCGGCTTTAACCCACAGTAAAAACCAAAACAATCGGATGTTATAATTGGCATAAAATAAAATGCTTTTATTAAACCACAATTGAAATCGCTTATGAGGAAACGGAATGGTATCGGCAGGTATTTTAGGATTTAATAATCTACCTACCAAGGTAACATTAAATCCCAATTTAACTAAAGAAGAAGCAACCTTATGAATCCTTTGATCGGTAATAAGGTCGTTAGTAACAGAAACAATGATGTGTTGATGCCCGCCCATTAAAAAGGCCAAAAATTATTGTCGAACCAAATTTTTTCCTTTAGTTCCTGATCTAATTTATGTAATAATTTATGATGTTCTTTTTCCCAATCAGCCAGCCATTGGTAAAACTTCTTTTCCTCAGGATCTGTTGCTATATTGGCCTGTTCGGAATAAACCGCAATAGCCCTATTCTCCATATCAATTGCCGAAGATATAGCAGCGGCTTCGAAACCTGCAGCTGAAAGGCTTTTCTTTATTTCTTCTGTAAGTATTTGATCAACAGTAATAGAATCTTTAGGTAAATCAATGGCTGCGAAATGATTGTTTTTCTTAATTTCCTTGTATTGTTCTGAAAGAAACTTAATATGAGCATCTTCTTCCATAGCCAAGGTTTCAAAAATGCCCTTTACGGCAATATTCTCAGAATTTTTAGCACAAGTTGAATAAAATGCTTTTCCTCTAGTTTCGAGCAAAATAGCCATTTTTAAAATCTCAATACTTCTGTTTTGATCCATAATGATTTATTTAGGATTCAAAGATACATTTATTTTTACATTTGTCAATAAAAAAATAGAGGGGATGATGGTCCCCTCTACTAATATTTCAACAGTAATTACTACTGCTTAATAAGCTTTACTACAAAGGTTGTATTCTCATTTTTTATTTTAAGTAAATACAAGCCTGGAGGTGTATTCAAATCTATTTCAATTATTCCTTGCTGAGTAATTGTTTTCTGAATAATTGGACCAGATAATTCAGAAATCGTAATTTCTGATAAGGCATTATTCATATTCAAAATATTGAATTTTCCGGTATTTGGATTAGGATAAACCTGATATTGATTGGCTATATTATCAATAATTGAAATGGGGCAATTTGTACCTTGCTTCGAAATATCTATCAGCATTTCATCATATAATGTGGTATCATCTACTGCTGTAGCTCTAACAATAATTTGCGCATTTCCATCGCAATATCCAGAACCTCTAAGTCTATTGGTAAGTCCAGTTGAATTCGAAAAAGTATTACTGCTTTTACCTATTATTGACCAACGCACATTTTTGTTAAAGGCATCGCTAGGTTCTACAGTTGCTGTAAAATCTAAGCTTCCTCTATTTACATTAATTACTGTTACATCATTTTTTGAAGCAAGCGAAACTTTGGTAATCTTTTTATATTCATAATAACCTAAAGGTAAAGACTGGTTCAAATCCGTTCCTGTAAATACAACAAATACAATACTGTGCTTAGGAACAGAAATCAACATACCTTCTGCTACAGTGATGTCAGAAGAATCGATGGTTGTAATAATAGTACTGTAATCACTTCCCGAAATAACATATTTTTTTCCCATTGCAGCAGGATTAGTCCCTACAGGTAAATTAATGCGTACGGTATAATCATTGGCAAAATCGCGACTCGACAGCATCAAGGCATAATTTTCGCCCTTATTATACAAGTAATATCCAATTGGAGAAGCATTCATTTTCTCATTACTGCTATTAACTATAAATCCTGTTGTATTTACAGAGCCTTTTAAGGCAACACCTTTAGCGAAGCGGTTGTAGAATTTCATACCATGAAACAAAGGCAATTTGAAATAATTTTCACCTGGTCTTACAATTTTCCATTCTCCGCCTGTAAGATGGAAAACAGTGGGCAACATAGATCCATTTTCAATAGCACCTGCACAATAATCAATCATAGTGACTGCTTGACCTAATCGACCATTGTAAGCAGGTGTTGTCATATTTGATTCATAAAAATAAGTTGGTCTGATCAATCCAGTACTATTCATATCTGCAATCATTTGAAGACGCATACCTTCGAAATTTCTAATCATGCGAGAGAAACCATCTTTGTAGTATTCAGCCTCTGAAAGTCCAGGCGCTATGGCAGGATCATAATTCATATTTCCGCCCAAATAGCCTGAAATTGAAAGTATTTCAAGTTCACCTTTATCACCATTTAGCAACTTGGTATGCAAACCATATGAATCAGATGGATGCGGGTTTCTTCCACTATATTTCAAATAAACTTTATCTTTCTCATAATAAGGTGATGCTTTCATGATAAGTGCCATTTCTCTGCACCATTTGCCATAGGCCTCGTAATCTGCACCAATTTCGGCGTTATGTAATCCTGCACCTCCCCACACTTCGCAACCCAATTCAATTAACAAGCCTTTAGATTTTTCGAACAAGGGCTCCGTAATACCTTCGGCTGCCCTTTTAGCACCATAAGTAGAAGTGGCTGGTCCGTTAAGATATTCGATAAAATGAGCAAATGTTTGCGGGTCTTTTCTCCAATCAGTTGCATCGGCAATACCTGTAGTTATAGCACAACTAATACCTCTGTCGTTACAATGCTTTAAAAATTGAGCATACGTAAGTTTTCCACTAACAACGCCCGAATAATCGGCGAAATTGAGAGGATTAGCGCCTAAGGTTCCCCAACGTAATAATTCGGGCTTTAAATCATCTAGAATTTTTTGCAATTCAACATCAAAAAGTCCCAAACCATAATCGCAATTTATACCAAGTCCACTTGCATTAGCAATAGCCTTTGATGTAAACGTTACATCAGCTTTTTTAACTCCCAATTCAGGGGCATTAAAATCAAATGCAATGCTTGTAAAACTATGAATACTACTTTTCTCTGATTTATTACCTGAAGCATCAACGGCTTCAATTTGAATCTGATAAGTTTGCTGTGGATGAATATTTTTTATAGTGATACTATCGGCGTATACAAGACCCATTGTATTATATAAAACATTATCAACATAAACATTATAACCCACTACAGCTGTTTGTAAATCGCTTGCGCCACTCCAAGCTATTCTAGCTGCTAAGTCTGAAATTGTTAAATCAGTAATAGAAGTGGGTGCACTTGGAGGTATAGCATCGCTAGCATATGTTTTTATATTTAAAATATTAGAAGGAAAAGATAGATTATTCATTTCGTCAACCGCAACAACAAAAACCGAATATTCAGTTTCATTTGTAAGACCGGTAATTGCTATTTCTAAACCTTCAGTTGAAGCATAATAAACCCCATTTAAAAATACATGGTACGATTTTAACTTTGCATTATCTGTAGCTTCATTCCATTTTACTCGAACATAATCTGATGCAATGGTTTGCGCATGTAAATTTGCTGGAGCAGTAGGTTTAATTGGGTCATAAACAGGCATCAGTTGAGCACCCTTAATATTTTGTTTAACGATACCGGGGCCTTGCCATTGAATACTTGAAGCATAACTATGAATTGTCCAATGTGTTGCATACATTGCATATATATTATCTTTTACTAAATCAATTTCTGCCGACTCAATAACATTGCCATTAACTATTCCGGCATTAATATTATTGCTAACAACCGCTATGGGTTTTGCATTGCCTATATTTGCATCGGTACTCAACCACAGACCTTTACTATCGCTACCATCAATAAAGAATGTGAACTTTCCGCTTGCGGGTGCAACGATATAGCCACGATAAAACCCTGTAAAAAAATCGTGTCCGGTGCAAGGAGGAACAGTAACACATTCTTGATTTACAGTAGTAGGAATAACTGAAAAATCTAGTTCGTTACCCTGAATGCTAGACTCCTGCAATACCCTAGAATAAACCGGTGTTAAATTAACTGGCGATACTTGTTGCCAGAAAACGGCATCATGTACTTCGTATTTAATACCAGGCAAATCATAGAAGCTTACCAACACATTCATGGTAGCATTGGTTGCACCATCGGCATCGCTTACGCTGACATTAATGGTTACCGAACCTTTTAATCCTTTCTCACTTACTTTTACCACAGCCAATTTATCGCCCTGTTGGTACGTAACTTCAGTTACTTCAAGAATGGCATTATTAGAAGATACTGCTGTAATGGTTAAAGGCTGATCTGCGGCGGCATCACCATCATCTACCTGCGGTAAAATAAGATAATCAGTACCAGAAAAGACAATAACAGTATCATTGGGCAAACTACCAATCGTTGGTTTGTTCTGACCGTTTACCTGAACACAGATAAACATAAAGAAAAATAAAAAAATACATAAATTCTTCATAATTAGTTGTATAAGTTAGATATTTCAATTTCAGTAAATAACAAAGTTAATAGAATTTATATAAATTAAAAATCTACGACAAGTAATTCATTTTTATATTTTGATGCTAATTCCTAACATATAATGTCTTCCTGCCTGCGGAAACATACCATCTTCCTTACCATAAGCACCAGAATAATAATAACGATACACCCAAGCGTTGGAGATATAATTCTTATTAAGTAAATTATTAATCATGAAGGTAAAACGTACATCTTTCCATAAACGATTCGATAATTTATACTGCATTACCAAATTAGATACATAATACGATGGCAACATGCGGTCGGAAGAGGCAGTATTATCAAGATATTGTGTCCCCACTAATTTATGTTGCCATACTAACTCAAGCGGATTAATAGGCATATAATTAATTTGAGCACCCGATATAATGGCCGGAGAGAAAGCAATATCTGTTTTTTCATATTGAGTAATCATTTGTAGGGGTTGTGTCATTGGATCATCCCAATAATTCCAATTGTCAACATATTCAGTAAAATCAAGAATTTTATTTTCCGATAAAGTAATATTGGCATCCAATTTCCATTTTTTATTTATCTTCCATTCCGCTACCTGTTCAATACCTACACGATAACTTTTTTTAGCGTTTGTCATCATAGGAGCTCCCACATCATTTATCTCACCCGTTAAAACCAATTGGTTTTTATAATGCATGTAGTATAGATTGAGTTGATAAGCAAAACTATTTCCCGAATAAGAATAACCTGTTTCTACGTTGTATAAAGTCTCATTTACCGGTGCGGGTTTATTAGGATCTGCATCAACATAATTACTGCGATTGGGTTCGCGGTTGGCAATACCCATGGTCAAATAACATTGATTACCCTGCATAAAATTATAGAATATGCCTGCTTTGGGATTAAAAAATAAAAAGGTATGATCTTGAGTAATATCTCTACGATCCTTATCGGTACCACTAATAGCATAATCGATATAGCGAACTTGTAAATCGACATATGCATTTAATAACTGATTGGGAACATTAGAAAAACGCAGATACGAAGAAGCATCGGTCTTATTACCTGTACCATTATACCATTCATAATCTATTGGCATAGCATTATTATACTTGCTCCACAAAAGATTTCCATGATGGAGTCCATTATAATTATTTACCGCACCACCCCAAGTAGAATGAATAAAACTATTTCGAATATTAAGAGAATACACCAAACCATAAAAATAATTATCG
>JAIFLP010000073.1 GCA_020049015.1 Bacteroidota bacterium
TAAAGCATTTAGTGCATCCAGTGCAGGCTACTTTACAGTATTTTTTCGCAATACCCCCTTTTTCTTTGTTCATACATGAAACAAAAATTTTCCTGTCTTTGGGCCATTTTTTTCTTAATTCAATTATGTTGCGCGGACATGCTTTAACGCATGCTCCACAAGCAGTACATTTTGAGTCATCCACAATCGGTAGTCCCGTAACTTTATCCATGTGTATGGCGTCAAATTTACATACTACAACACAATCGCCACATCCTAAGCAGCCATTCGGACATTCAGTATCTCCTAGGTATAATGCTGATGCCATCTTACAGGAAACAACACCATCATAAATATTTGTTTTGGGTCTATTTTCGTATGACCCAGAGCATCTTACAATCGCTACCAATGGCGCTTTTTCAGTAGCTACTTTACCCATTATGCTAGCTGCTTTTTTCATTGACTCATTACCCCCAACTGGACAAAATAGCGATTCAAAATTATCAGCTTTAACTATATTTTCAGCAAAATTTCTACAACCAGGATAGCCGCATCCTCCACAATTAGCTCCTGGTAATATTTTTTCTATTTCATCAATTCTTGGATCTTCTATTACATTAAAATATTTGGCAACAAATGCCAACATAATAGCCGAGAATGCCCCAATTCCTATCAGCACCAAAACAGTATTTATATATACATCAAACATAAATGCCTCCTATTTTGTATTTAATCTCAATTTTATCAACCACATCTTTCTTATTATTAAAATTGCTAATTAGGTAGATTGGTTTTCTCTATATTTATTCTAAAATTATTTTCCAAATACGTTCTAAAAAATATAAGGGAAGTAAAGTAAAGGCCAATTAAAAACAATGCACTCAGTCCTATTAATAATTCATTATTGAAATAATGTACCATTAAAAAAATAAAAGTGAATAATAGAATTAATGGCATTAAATAGGCTAAAAAAATGGCTGACTTCGCTTTCTTTTCTTCTAATTTTAATCTTAAGGAGTCGCCTTGTTTAATATTCTCGAAACTACCTGATATAAGTAATTCTGAAGCGCCTTCTCCTTTCATATTGCATGCACCAGATGCAGAGCAACCCGAACAGGATGAATTCCTATTTATCAACACATGTATGCCAGTGGAATCTGTTTTAACCACCTTCCCAATATTTTCTATCTCCCTGTTCAAATAATTCGCTCTTAAAAATTGGCACAAAAATAGAATTGTTCTTGAATTTAAACTTAAAAAAGCTATTAAAATGAAATTATTTCTTTTCGGTGTTTTCTTAAAATTATGATTATTAATGATATATATTGTTATTATAATATCAATAAACTGTAACTTATTTGATTTTATATCGTATTTAAGCATGTTGCATTGATTTAAATTCTTGGGGAGTGGAAAAATTACTACGCAATTCTTGTTTTATTTTGCTATATATTTTTGCTTTTATCCTGTTTTCGTGCGGCAACAAAGAAAACAAGAAAGAAGTATCAGATTCTGTTGTAGTTGGGATTGATAGTTTGGCTGTTTATTTTAAGTATCAAGATGTTTATTTTTGTACCCCTTCACCTCATTATGTTTCTTTGCAATTAAAGTCGCTTGGTTTAAAATATAATAGTGATTACCTTAGTAATGCATATGAATCTAACAATTTTAATTCAAGTTTTAAAAAAGCACTGAATTTGGGCGTTTTAGGTGCCGATATTGGTTATCAAAGTGTATTTAATAGAAATGATTTGCTGGTAAAGCAATTTGATGCATTAAAGTCGTTAACCAAAGAATTAAAGCTCGACAAAGGCTTGAATCCTGAGCTGCTTAAAAAAATTGAAGATAATTTGTTTGAAGGTGATACTTTATCTCGATATTTTTCTCTATTAATTGCCGATTCCAGAGGATATTTGGAAGACAACCTTAAGCATGATATATCAGCCCTTATTGCTGCAGGTGGATTTATTGAAAGTGTATACATTTTATGCGAAAGCCATCAAGAATCGCCCAATCCATATCTTTTACAGTTTATTGCACAGCAAAAACAATCTATTGAAAATTTGATAAAATTATTGTCGCCTTTTTACAATAGAGGTACAGAAATTACTTGGTTGATTGACAGTTTATCTGAAGTAGCTTATGAGTATGACTTTGTGGATGTTAATTATTCTTATAAAGAGCAAGCCGCTTCAGTTAATGACGAGATTATTGATGTGAATATAGAAACCCAATTAAGCAAGAATGATGAGGCCATTCAATCAATCATCAATAAAATGATTCAATTGAGAATGGAAATTATTTCTTAACATTATTTAAATGAAACAAGCATTGAAAATTTTTGTACTATTGTTTTTTGCATTTTTTGCTTTGACTCATTCTTATGGATCAGACAGACCTTCAAGTGTTCTATTATCCCAGGGATTTAATTTATATGGTTGCGATCAGAAAATTCGATTGGCCGATCAGGTTCCAATTTCTATGCACATGTCTTTTTTTAGAAATTCCATTTACCGGGTTCTAGTTTCTAATCCCTCTTCTAATAAATATAAAATTAGCCTGTATGATATTAACAAAAAATTAATATTCACAGAAATATCCAATAAGTCTATGAGCCACTGGGATTTTGATTTTAATTCATATACCGATTGCATCATTGAAGTGAAACCTGTGGATTTTTCGAAAAATGTATTAAATTTGGCAATAAGTATTGGTTTTAAAACCAAGTAACAGACCTTTAACGTCGTAAGAAATGAGTGAGCAGATTTTGAAGGCATTAATGCAGTTGTTTGCCATTATTGCCCGTCCTGAAAGTAATACCGAAGACAGAAAAGATGTAGTTGAATCTTTCCTTAAAAAACAACTCAACGAAGATCTGGTAAGCGTTTATTTATCTATTTTCGAGAATTATTACAATACTTATCAGGATAAACAGAAACATTCTGATAAGCAGCGCCGATTTATTTCTGCTGGGTCAGTTAAAGTGCTTAAAATATGCGCTGGAATTAATGAGGAACTAACCCAACAGCAAAAAATTGTAGTTTTGGTTCAATTGCTCGAGTTCGTCAAATCAGGCAAATCGAACGAAATTTCTGATCAAGAACTAGAATTTATATACACAGTAGCGGATAGTTTTCATATTACCGAAGAGGATTATAATCTCATAAAAGATTTTGTTCTATTTGAATTCGGACAAATACCCGCTTCTTCTTATGTACTTTTAATCGATAACCAAAAAGATTTTTTTCACCCAAAAGTTAAGCACCGCTTATTACCTACATTACAAGGACAAATAAGAGTGTTGAATGTTTCTACTACCAATATGTATCTGATACGTTACATGGGTAGCAACGAAATTCTACTCAATGGGCAATTGATTCAAAAAGAAAAAAGTTATGTTTTTACGGTTGGTGGTTCACTACGAAATCAACAAATTAAGCCTATATACTATAGTGATATAGTAAGTTACTTTAATGATGAAAAATATAATGAGCGAATTGTTTTTGAAGTAAGAAATGTAGAATATCGCTTTAAAAATGGTGCGCTGGGTTTACATGATATTAGTTTTTCTGAAGAGAATCTACGTTGCTGAATGTCTTAAATGGTTCAAATCCCCCATCAAAAGGGGAAATATTAATTAATGGCTATAACATTCATACCCGCAAAGATAAAGTAGAGGGAATGATAGGTCACGTTTCTCAAGATGATCTGCTGATTGAGGAATTAAGTGTATGGGATAATCTATATTACAACGCCCGTTTGTGTTTTGACAATTATACCGATGAAATGATTGTTGAAACAGTTCGGAATATGCTCGAAAATCTAGGATTATATGAAATAAGGGATCTTCAGGTGGGTAGTCCATTGAATAAAAAAATCAGTGGTGGCCAGCGAAAAAGATTAAATATAGCCTTGGAATTAATAAGAGAACCTTCTGTGCTTTTTCTAGATGAACCCACTTCAGGCTTATCTTCAAGGGATTCAGAGAATATTCTCGATTTACTAAAAGAACTTTCATTAAAGGGGAAATTGGTGTTTGTTGTTATTCATCAGCCTTCTTCTGATATATTTAAAATGTTTGATCGACTAATAATTCTTGATACTGGAGGTTTCCTTATTTATAATGGCGATCCCATCGATTCAATTATCTATTTTAAATCAAAGATACACCATGCTAATTGGAACGAAAGCGAATGTCATGTTTGTGGTAACGTAAATCCTGAACAGGTTTTTAATATTGTTGAATCAAGAGTATTGAATGAATTCGGTCAGGAAACCCACACCCGCAAAATAACACCCAAAGAATGGGCAAAACACTATAACGAAGCTCAACAGGAAATAAATTCTGTGAACCCTGGCGATTTTGATTTACCTAAAATATCATTTAAAATACCTGAAAAACTAAAACAGTGGCTCATTTTTTCAAAAAGAGACATTCTTTCTAAGCTTTCTAATACCCAGTATCTTATTATTAACTTTTTAGAAGCTCCATTATTAGCCATAATTTTAGCGTACATCATTAAGTATTATAATGTTAATGTTACCAATAAATTAGGATACACCTTATTAGAAAACAGTAATTTACCTGTTTATATTTTCATGTCGGTTATTGTTTCTATTTTTATGGGACTAACAGTAAGTGCTGAAGAAATAATCAAAGACCGCAAAATACTTAAAAGAGAAGCTTTTCTTAATTTAAGCTGGTCAAGTTATTTGTTTTCAAAAATAGGCGTATTATTTATCATTTCAGCCATTCAGGCTCTTACTTTTGTGTTAATTGGTAATTCTATCATGGAAATTAAAGGTATGTATTTCCAATATTGGCTGGTCTTATTTAGTGCATGGGCATCTTCAAATTTAATGGGTTTGGTAATATCTGATAGTTTTAAAACTGTGGTTACCATTTATATCCTGATTCCATTTCTTGTGATTCCTCAAATTATTTTAAGCGGAATTATTGTAAAATATGAAAAGTTGAATCCTGTTATTTCTTCACCTAGTGAAATACCTTTTTTTGGTGAAATGATTACCGCTCGATGGGGCTATGAAGCTTTGTCTGTACATCAATTCTTGGAAAATGATTATCAAAAACAATTTAACAACTTTGAAAAGGCTATGAGTAATTCTGAATACAAAAAGAATTACTGGATTTTGAATCTTAAAAATAAAGTTGATTTTCTAGAACGATACGGATCAGATCTGTCCCAAAAAGAAGAAATAGAATCTAATTTAAGACTTCTAAGGAATGAGATAGGCATTGAAATGTCTAAAAATAAAAAGGTAAGCTTTAAGTATTTGAATGAACTATATCCCAGAAAATTAACCCCTCAGGTATTGCTTGAAGCACGCAATTATTTAGATATATT
>JAIFLP010000150.1 GCA_020049015.1 Bacteroidota bacterium
TATCCCAAAGATTCTATGGCTGCGCTATTAACCATAATTATGCGCATATCTAATGAAGAGATACAAATGATATCAGAGCTATGATTAAATATGTTTCTAAATTGTAGCTCACTTCTCTTAATGTTTTCTTCTGCTACCATCCTGTCAGTTATATCGACCATTACAGCAGCACGCCTATATGCTTTTCCTGAATTGTTTTTAACTAAGCTTTCCCTTAGCCAAATCCATTTTATTGCTTTTTCAGGAATGTGAACCCTGAAGATAAGGTTGGATATTTCTGAATTTAGCTTTCTTGATTTTCTGAGTTCAGAAGTAATAAATTCTTTATCTCTGGAATGTATTATTTTTTCAAAAAAGTTAAGGGTATTGAGAAAATTTTCTCTTGATTGTTCAAATAAATCTTCGAAGCGGGGACTTATATATATCGGTTGGTCTTTCATGTCAATTAATACCAGCAGGTCATTGGCATTTTCTGTTATTTCAGATAACATTTTCTCTTTTTGAGCAATCTGCTCTAATAGCCTGAGATTGTTTTTATGCAATAGCATTAATTCATCAGGAGGTACAGTTTTTTCTGATTTTTTGAAGGAATTCACCTCATTTTTAATCTTTTCATCGTTTTTTTTCCAATCCATAGCTTTCCCTTCAAACAATTGATTAACTTAATATAAACATGTGATTTAAGTAAAAATAATATACGTTTGATACGAAAATAGTGTAATTTTGGTTATATGATTTAATAGAATATCATGGATAAAATTGCTGTTTTCCCTGGATCGTTTGATCCTTTCACTATTGGACATGAATCGATTGTTCGACGGGCGTTTTCATTGTTTGATACGATTATAGTGGCTATTGGAAAGAATACTGAAAAAGATGGACTTTTTCCTTTATCATTGAGAATGGAGTGGATTCAAGAAGTTTTTCATGGAGATAAACAGGTAAAAGTTGATAGTTATCATGGTCTTACAGTTGATTATTGCAAAAAAGTAAATGCCGCATACTTATTAAGGGGATTAAGAACAGCTGCCGATTTTGAATATGAGCGAGCCATTGCTCAAATAAACAAAACTTTAAGTAAAGAAATTGAAACAGTATTTTTACTTTCAAATCCAGAGTATTCTTCTGTTACATCAAGTATTGTTAAAGAGATTATGAAACATGGTGGTGACGCAAAACCTTTTCTTCCTAATTCAAATGCACTTAAAACGTTTAAGATAGTTTAGAAAAGACGCCATTTTTTATTAATATTATTTGATATATTGGTTTGACCTTCAAGCATTGCCCATATTTCGCCCCATTCTCTAATTCCGCCTACGTTTCTATCATCAATATAAACATCAGCATATATTTTTCTCATATACCCTTCAGAGATCGTTTCTTCAGGATAATTTTTATTTACTGCATAAAAATCAATACCATTTTTTTTACAAAAATCAATAGCATCTTGTAATTCCTTTCCGGTACGGCAAGTCCAAAGAATTAAGCTGTGTCCTGATTTCTGCAATTCTTTGAGTGTTTCGAAGGCAAAAAGCCTAGGTTCTCCAATTTCAGGATAAGCATCCTTTACAATGGTTCCATCAAAATCAACAGCTATTTTTAATTGCCGTTTAGGTAGCATTAATTTTATTTTTAGTTACTTCGAGCGCGAAACGTTTGCCAAATTCAACAAATTGTTCGGCTTTAATGGTATTTGGATTAAATTTAGCCGCTAAACTCTGACAAATAATGTTGAATTTCATATTTCTCAAATGATTTTCAATTAGGTTAACCGCCTCGCCACTCCATCCATAAGAACCAAATGCAGCTGCATACTTACCTTTATCTCTTATAGGATTTAATAAAGCAAACATTTTATATACTGGTAGCAAGGTATTTTGATTGATGGTTGGCGATCCAATTAGTATTGCATCAGAGGCAACTATTTTTTCTTCCAATTCACCCAATGAAATGTTTTCAATATCGGCCATAATAACATTTACATCGCCAGTGCTTTTAATGCCCTGTGAAATATAAGCAGCCATTTCTTTAGTATAACCATAAGCGCTGATATATGCAATTAGGATATTTCCGGATGCTGATTTTAATTTTTCCAGGTATTTATTTGAAAGTTCTTCGGATAGATCAACCATGCGCTTCCAATGAGTGCGTAAAATAGGCCCATGTCCCGGGCAAATGCATTGAATGGGCAAAGGTCGAATTCGCTCAATTGCTCTGAGCATAAACTTACTATATGGTTTTAGTATGACATCAAAATAATACTGGAAAGCGTCATCATAATTTCCAACTTTGTCATCAAAGAGTTCAGGGTGGCTAAAATGGGCGCCAAATGAATCGCAGGTAAATAAATAGCCATCTTCTTCTAAATAACTAAACATACTGTCAGGCCAATGCAAATTTGGTGCTGCAATAAATCGTATTTTCTTATTTCCTAAGTCGAGGATATCTCCATCTTTTACTTTCAACGATTTAAAGGGAATATCTATCATATCGCTTAGGTAGGTGATTGCCTGACCACTCCCAACAACAGTAATTTCTGGATTGGCTTTAATCAAGTGTTTTACAGATCCGCTATGGTCAGGTTCAGTATGATTGCAAATTACATATTGAATGCGATTAATATCCGTATGTTTTTTGAGGTTTTCTAGAAATTCAACGTGATACTTTTCTTTTACAGTTTCAATAACTGTAGGCTTATCTGCATCAATGAAATAGGAATTATAAGTTGTGCCATACTTTGTTTCCATTACGATATCAAAACTCAGCAAACCTGGATCCAATATTCCCGTCCAAATAACACCTTTCTTTAATTCTTGTGTTTGCATAATGAAAGTTTGAAATGAGCGGCTAAATTATGAAAAATCGGCGTATAAAAAAAGCTGTCATGGACAGCTTTTTTATAAATGTTGACTAGAATGTTACTTTTTGTCTTTATTGCAGCATTTAGACTCGCTTTTTTTGCATTCGCCCTGTGCTTTCTTTTCATCACATTTTTTATCACCTTCATATACTGAATATACAGTATTATTAGATAAACTTGATGATATTACCGGAGTAACCATTGCCACCATAAAAATGGAAGCAGAAAGGATTAAAAATAATTTCTTCATAATTTTAAATTTTAATTTCCATACAAATATAAACAAGAAAAAATGAATTCGGTTGAATTATTTGTTAAAAAAAGAATAAAATACTTTAATATCCTAATATTTCAATTAGCTTAAACGAGAAGTAAAGTATTGGAGATGAAAGAAATATTGAATCAAAACGATCTAGTAATCCTCCATGTCCTGGCAAGAAATTACCACTATCTTTTATTTTGAGATTTCTTTTAATAAGGGATTCAAATAAATCCCCAATAGTTGCTGAAATGGGAACTACAATTGCCATAATAATTAATTGAATTGTATTAATTGGCAAATATGATTTTAGCAGAAGAGCTAGAATCAAGGTAATTAAAAATCCGCCAACAGCGCCTTCCCAAGATTTTTTTGGCGATATTCTTTCCAAAAGCTTATGCCGTCCTATTCCAATTCCCACTATATATGCACCACTATCATATAACCATATAAATGCCAAATAAATCAATATTATTTGAGGTAAGTATAATGATTCCGTATTAAAAACAAGATAGTTTAGCAGACTTAGGGGAATACTAACATAAAGTATGCCTGTTAAACTTAAAGCTGTTTCGAGCAAACCCTTTTGGCTATTTCTGAAAATACTTGATGCAAATATAATAAAGAAAAAAGGTATTAAAAATAGGTAAACATGAATTGGAGCTAATGATGCAGCGTGAAAAAATGAGATTGAAAAAATAAATGCTCCGGCTATAAGATTTATACCTAGGGGTACTGAAATTCTTAGTTTTAGAATGATTCTGTAAAATTCATAAAGTGAAAACAATTGAATAAAGAAAAACAGCGCAAAATAGGTGTATTTTGAAGCAAGAATGGCTATAACCATTCCTGCTACTAAAAGTAATCCTGAAATCGAACGTTTTAATAAATCGCTGTATTTTTTAACAAAAGTCATTTTTTAATCTTAAATTTCTTTATTAGCTTCTGATTCTTGAAGTTTTGGTTCTGGTTCTCCCGTATCGCTTTTTACTCTTTTACCGAAAATGGTTTCTAAATCATCGCTAAAAATAACTTCTTTTTCCAATAATTGTTGCGCCAATTTATTTAAGCCGTCCTTGTTGGAAGCTAAAACTTCTTTTGCTCTTTTATATTGCGATTCTATTAGCTCAGAAGTTTCTTTATCGATCAGTTCAGCTGTTTTTTCGCTGAATGGTTTATTGAAACTGTATTCGTTTTGTCCGGAAGAATCGAAATAGCTTTTGTTTCCTAAATTCTGACCCATGCCGAAGTATGCAACCATCGCATAGGCTTGTTTTGTTACTCTTTCCAAATCGTTTAGAGCTCCAGTTGACACTTTTTCGAAAATAATTTCTTCGGCAGCCCTACCACCTAAAATAGCAGCCATTTCGTCTAATAATTGTTCTTTTGTTGTGATTTGTCTCTCTTCTGGCAAGTACCATGCAGCACCCAAAGTTCGTCCGCGCGGTATTATAGTTACTTTAACTAAAGGATTTGCATGTTCAAGCAACCAGCTTACAGTGGCATGACCCGCTTCATGAAAAGCTATGGTTTTCTTTTCATGAAATGAAACAATTTTGTTTTTTCTTTCTAAACCACCAATAATACGATCTATGGCATCTAAAAAGTCTTGTTTTTCTACACAAGTTTTGCTTTTTCTAGCAGCAATGAGTGCAGATTCGTTGCATACATTTGCAATATCGGCACCTGAAAATCCTGGGGTTTGTTTTGATAGAAAGTCTAGATCCAAATCATTGCCTAATTTCAATGGTTTAATATGAACCTTAAATATTTCTAATCTTTCTTTTACATCTGGTAATTCTACGTGAATTTGGCGGTCAAACCTGCCTGCACGCAATAATGCTCTGTCGAGTATGTCTACCCTGTTGGTGGCTGCAATTATAATAACACCTGTATTGGGCGCAAAACCATCCATTTCGGTTAATAATTGATTTAGCGTATTTTCACGTTCATCATTGGCGCCAAAATTTGGGTTTTTGCCGCGTGCACGTCCAACGGCATCTATTTCATCAATAAATACAATACAAGGCGACTTTTCTTTTGCTTGTCTGAATAAATCTCTTACCCTCGACGCTCCAACACCCACAAACATTTCAACAAAATCTGAACCTGAAATGGAAAAGAAAGGAACATTAGCTTCCCCTGCAATGGCTTTTGCCAATAAAGTTTTTCCGGTACCTGGAGGACCTACCAATAGGGCACCTTTAGGTATCTTGCCACCTAGTTCAGTATATTTCGATGGGTTTTTCAAAAAGTCTACAATTTCAATAAGTTCTACTTTAGCTTCTTCTAAACCCGCTACATGGTTGAAATTGATTTGTACAGAAGTGTCTTTATCAAATACTTTTGCTTTCGATTTGCCAACATTGAATATATTGGCTCCCGCACCACCTCCACCTCCACTCATTCTTTTGAAAATGAACATCCAAATGGCTAGAATGATAACAAAAGGAAGAATCCAGCCCAAAATATCACTCATAAAATTGATCCTTTTTTCTGAGTTGGCTCTTAAACGCTGATCGCTTGGTATTTCTTGTTGTTCTTTTTCGAGAATTTCTTCAAATTTTGAATTGGGATTTATCTTAAAAGTGAAATGTGGACCCTCTTTTGGGAGTGGTTTGTCTTTCACCGGGCTATATTTCATGTATTTTTCAGAATTCAGTAATTCCGGTTTTATAAACACTTCCACTTCTTCACCGTTCACTATTACTATTCTGTTAGCGTCTCTTGGTGTTAATATCTCTTGATAGAATTTATTAATATCAATCTCAATTGCTTTGTTTTTGATATTTAAAAATTCTAGAGAAATAAAAGCAACGGCTATGATTCCATATATCCAGTATGCGTTAAATTTTGGGGGTTTAAACCCGTTTGCCGGTTTTGGATTTTGATTTTTATCCTTACCACTGTTGGTATCTGTCATATTTTATTCGTTAAATTGTGTTAATTCTGCATCGGACCATAAATCTTCAAGATTATAGAACCTTCTGGGTTCTTCTAAAAAAACATGCACAACCAAATCACTGTAATCAAGTAATATCCATTGGCAATTTTCGAAACCCTCTTTATGCCTGGGTTTTTCATTGCAATTTAAAAAGATAAACTTTTCAACTGAATCAGCTATGGAACGAACATGTGTATTTGAGGTGCCATGGCAAATAATAAAATGATCGCACATAGCATTCAATACTCCATTCATATTCAGCCAAACAATTTCTTTGCCTTTAAGTTCGCGGATGCCTGTTATTGCATGAGCAACTGATTCGGACTGCTTTATTTCTGCAGGTTTTAACATCATTATTATTTTTTTGTTGCAAAGGTAATTAAATTTCCCGAATTAGCTTATTGTATGAAAATATGTCAGTAATTTTGTCAATGTTGTCAAAACCACCAATATGTTGTTTTATTCTATTTCACATATCGACACAGTTGATTCTACCAATGATGCCATCAAAAGATTGTATTCTGTTGGTGAGGCTAGGCACTTTTCCGTTTTGTGCGCCAAAGAACAATTAAAAGGCCGAGGACAGAAAGGTAATATATGGGAAAGCGAACCTGGGAAAAATTTATTATTTTCTATATTATTGGTACCAAATGCTTTTTTGTGTGAAAAGCAATTTTATATTTCAAAAGCTATCTCGCTGGCAATTCTAAAGACCATAGAAAATACTTATACTCAAGCTAATTACCATATTAAATGGCCTAATGACATTTTGGCCAATAAGAAAAAGATATGCGGTATATTAATTGAGTCTGGTATTATGAGGCAGTATATTGATAAATCAATTATAGGTGTTGGCTTAAACGTTAACCAAGAAGTTTTTCCTGATTTTCTACCCCATGCCATTTCTTTATACCAGCTAGGTGGGAAGAATTTTAATCAGGAGAATATACTTAAAGAGTTACTGGATTGGTTTTATTCATTTTATTCGTATATTTTACGTTCTGATTTTAAGAGCTTAGATACAATGTATCTGGAGCGATTGTTTCAATTTGATGCATGGGCAGAATATGAGTCCGATGATGGAAAATTTAGTGGAAGAATTGTTGGACTAGGGGATTACGGAACATTAAAGGTAGAGGATAAAAATGGTAATTATAAGCAATATGGGTTTAAAGAAATTAGATTTTTAAATGAAATATGACTTTGATAAGGTAATTGACAGAAAAGGAACGTTGAGCCTTAAATTAGAACGCTGCAAAGCATTGTTTGGGACTACTGATATTAGTCCATTATGGGTTGCTGATATGGATTTTGCCTGCGCTGATTTTTTTATAGAAGCTTTTCAAAAAAGGCAGCAACATGGTATATATGGATATCCCGTGATTCCCGAAAGTGTATATGATGCTATAATTAGCTGGTTTAAAGTAAAACATAACTGGAGTATAGAGCGAGATTGGATTGTATTATGCAATGGAACGGTGCAGGCATTGAATTTTTGTGTTGAATTATTTACTCAGAAGGATGATGGAGTGTTGGTTCAATCACCAGTATATCCACCTTTTTTTTCTGCTGCAACTTCATTGGGTAGATTATTACATATAAATGAACTAAGCTTTGCAAATAAGCATTATGAAATTGATTTTGCAGATCTAATGTTGAAAGCTTCAGCCTCAAAAGCATTTGTTTTCTGCAACCCGCACAATCCGGTAGGAAGGGTTTGGAAAGAAGAAGAGTTATTAAAAATAGCAGATACCATGCTTCGTAATAATGTATTGATTATATCAGATGATATACACGCAGATATTGTTTACAAACCCTATAAATATATTCCGATAGCATCGCTTTCGCCTGAGATATCAAAAAAAACAATTACAGTTGTATCTCCTAATAAAACATTTAATATTGCGGGTTTGTCAATTGCGGCTCTTATTGTTGAGGACAAAGACACGCGGTTGAAAATTAAAAAATTTATTGATACCTTCCAATTATCTCCAGCTAATATACTTTCAATTATCGCAATAGAGCAGGCTTACACTAAAGGAGATGAATGGCTTAATGCTTTGCTTCAATATCTTGATGGGAATAGACAACTAATTATTTCTTCATTGCAAAATCATCCTGTTATTCAGGCAATAGAGCCTGAGGCTACATTTTTGTCGTGGCTTAAGTTTAAAAGCATTGATTTAGATGATGCCGGTATAAAAAAGAGATTGGTGGAAGAAGCAAAACTAGGACTTAGTGAAGGTCGTTCTTTTGGCAATGGCGGCAGTGGATTTCAAAGAATCAATTTCGGATGTCCTAGATCTGTTTTAGAAAATGCATTAAGCAATTTGAAAAGGGTGTTTTAATTATTTAATACTAAAATTATCATGAAAAAAGGTTTCAAGATCAACCTGTCGGTAAAGCTTTTTGCATCACTTTTTGTAGGATTTACGATTGTTTTGGCATATAATTATTATGATTTTAGATCATCATATCTCATTGAAGAAATTGATTTTTTTGAGTATATTAGTTTGAATATATTTAATTGCATGATTTTATTATTGTTTTTTATTGTTTTATTTTTCACATTAGATTTATTGATAATAAATCCGATCAATAAAGCAATTTATTTTGACCAGCATAAAAGCACTTTGCTAAAATATTTGCCTGCTAGTTTTTATGATGAAACAGATGTTATTAAATCAGAAATGATGCTGCAAAATGAGCAATGGAAAGCACTAGATGGATTTATACATGGGCTGGTTAGTAAAGATTATTCTATTGAAATTCCAGAAGAATTTAGAGATAATGGAATAAGTCAAAGATTACAAAAACTAAAAGAAGTTATTCATGAATTTGAGTTGCGGGATGCTAAGTATTTAAAAAATGAAAATTTGCAGCAATGGATAAGTGAAGGTTTGGGGAAGATGGGCGTTTTTCTTGCGAACTACAATTATGATGTAAATGATTTTTCTAATGTTGTATTAAGCGAGTTGGTTCATTATATAGATGCCTCAGCAGGAGCAATTTATTTTAAAAATTCGAATGGTGAAGTTCAAGCATTATCAGTATTAACAAATGAAAGATTTTTGCAAT
Source organism: Bacteroidota bacterium (assembly GCA_020049015.1). Taxonomy (GTDB): domain Bacteria; phylum Bacteroidota; class Bacteroidia; order Bacteroidales; family DTGW01; genus JAIFLP01. Next base: position 9,142 of record JAIFLP010000150.1, read on the forward strand.
CAAATGCTTCATTTTTGTTGGGCGAGGGTTTAATAGGACGTTGCTTACTTGAGAACAGACTTATTTCAATTACTGATATTTCAGAAGCTCAGGTTAAACTTGTATCAGGTTTAGGTTCTTCGAAGCCGAAACATATTTTATATATCCCACTTCGCATTAATGCATTGCCTTATGGGGTGTTAGAAGTAGCATCGTTTAAATTATTTCCCGACAACACCATTCTTTTTTTAGAAAGGTTTTCAGATGGTCTGGCACTATCTATTTACAGTAGGCTGCATAACTAGCTGTTAAGATTGATTCCCTTTTTTGAATTTCGTTTGATTGAAAATTAAATATCCGGAGTATCCGGCAATAGCAAAACCGACTAGGGAGATGATTACATTTGAAGCTATGTGTGTTGATTTGTCAGTTTGCAGCACATCTTGGTTTATTAGGCTATGAAGAACGCTAAAGAGAATTGTCAATCCAATACCTAGAGCGAAGAAATTTAATGATTCGGAGAGACTCTTTGCAATTAAGCTATCTTCTTTATACGATCCTGAATTGCTTTTTTTTTGTTTTTTGTACCTTACATTTGAAGTTTTTTGTTTCCTTTTTTCATATCGTATTAATTTTTCTATGTACTCATCATTATTTTCTACCGTTTCTGTTTTTGCTTTCTCTAGGATTTCAAGCAAATTATTGTATGCTTCGGTGATTTCTATGAACTTATTTTTTGAGTTAAAGTGAGTAGATGTATCTGGATGATATTCTTTTGCTAATGCTCTATATGCTTTTTTTATATCGCTTTCAGTAGCAGTTTCTTGTAATCCCAAAATACCCAACCAATATGGAATCATATTTATTTTAAATTACTGATATAGAATAGGATAGTATTTTTTTTAAATTCTTAAACACTTTAGTTATCAATTTGTTAATAAAATGTATTAAATTGCATGTTAATATTGTTTCCATTAACCTGATTATTGAATCTAATTATATGAGTGCGCAAAAATTATCAAAATGTTTTACAATTATAGGAAATAAAATGGATTTAAATTGGACGAAGCACATAATTTTTATGCTGCTTCTGTTGTTAATCCCGCAATCATTTTTTGCACAAGTAGACACCCGATTTTGGTTTGTGGCCCCCGATGTTACTGCAGGTCATGGAACTAATGGAGGCCGACCAATTTTTTTAAGGTTTACAACATTGAATGTGGCAAGTTCAGTAATTATTAGCCAGCCGGCAAATCCCTCTTTTACACCTGTACAATTTAATATGGCTGCTAATTCAAATTACAGTGTTGATTTAACAACTTTTATTGATGCTATTGAAAATACACCGCCTAATACAGTATTGAATAAGGGGCTGTTGATAGTTGCCACTGCGCCATTAAGTGTTTATTATGAAGTTAATAATGAAAATAATGCCGATATATTTGCATTAAAAGGTAGTAATGCCTTAGGTAAACTATTTTATGTTTCGGCTCAAACGGTTTTGCCATATGATAATAGATGGGGTTATAATCCTGCACCTCTGCGATCATTTGAAGTTGTGGCAACAGAGGATAATACAACAATCAAAATTACTCCTTCCGCGCCGATAGTTGGGCGTGCTGCCAATACTGAATTTACTATTATCCTAAATAAGGGACAAACTTATTCTGCAACCATTAACCCCGCATTCCTTACTACAATTCAATTTTTAGATGGTTCAAAAATTGTTTCAGATAAACCTGTTGCAGTTACTATATCCAACGATTCACAATATCATACAGATCCTTTTAATCCATCTAGTGGGGCATTTGATTTAATGGGAGATCAAACAGTACCTGTTAATATTTTGGGCACAGAATATATTGTTATGAAAGGGAAATTATATGAAGAAGAATATGTTTTTATTCTTGCAACCGCTAATAATACTAATGTTACAGTGAATGGAGTTTCTCAGGGAAATTTACAGGAAGGAAAGACCTATGCATACAGAATAACTAGTTCGGCAACATACATAAAAACAAACCAGCCTGCTTATGTTTATCATATGGCAGGTTTTGGAGCTGAGGTTGGAGGAGCTATTTTACCTTCCATTGATAAATGCACAGGTTCATTTCAAGTTGGATTTGTTAGATCTATTATAACTGCTCCAGCCAAAGAGTTTTGGTTAAACCTACTGGTGAGAGCTGATATAGAACCTGACGCTCAAAATTATTTTGAACTTACTGTAGACGGAGTGACAATACCCAATGCCATAAATGGGGCCAATTTTATACAAATACCCAATAGTATTTGGAAAGCAGCAAGCATCAATCTATCTTCTGTTGTTTCAGAAAATCGTCCCTGTTTAATAACCAATAGTAAAGATATTTTTCACATGGGCTTGATAAATGGTTCGAATGGAGCTAGTTGCAGGTATGGTTATTTTTCAGCCTTTAATACTACCAAAGCTAGTATTATTTCAGCAGATGGAGATACTTCATCCGTTAAGTATAAATGTGTGGGAGAGGAAACACAGTTAATTGCCAGCGGTGGCTTGAGGTATGAATGGTTTCCGTCTAAGTATCTTGATGACGCTAAAAGTGCCACCCCAATTGTAAAATTTACCGAAGATGATTCAATTACCTATACCGTATATGTATATGGAACTTGTAAAGCCATTGATTCTGCCAAAGTAACTATTCAAGGATATGGCGCACCTAGGGCTCAAGATGTGACGGCTTGTGTAGGACAATCTATTCCTTCTATAATTGCTGAGGGTGCGGGAATTAAATGGTATAGGGATATTGACCTCACCGATTTAGCATATACAGGAAGTATTTTTAATACTGGCAATACTTCTGTTGGTACCTATACTTATTATGCAACTCAAACGCGTAATTGCGTAACGCCTGCCAAAACAGTTACATTAACAATTCGAAATAATCCTGTAGCAGAAGCTGGTATTGATCCAAGTCCTTTAACATGTACATCGCGAACGGTGCAGTTGGATGGAAGCGGTTCAGCAACAGGTACTAATATTTCATATTTATGGACAGGTACGCAAATTCAAGCAGGCCAAAATTCACTTACGCCTATAGCTGCTGGTCCGGGCAAATATATTATTACTGTAACCAATAATAGCACTGGTTGTTTTGCAATGGATTCAGTGGTAGTTAATCAAACATTAACGACTGTAAATTCAGGTTCGGCATTGGCTTTGACTATTTGTGCAGGCGAAATGGTTAATCTGGATGATATGGTTGCCGGTCGTCTGTCCGGAGGTTATTGGGCTGAGTTTATTTCAGGAAATATTATTTCTAATCAATTGAATTCTCAATCTATTCAGTCCGGTGTAAATAAATATATTTACAATATTGATTCAGTGGGTGTATGTAATGGAGATACTACGGTAGTTTCTCTTACTGTAAATGCTAGAAAAAGTGCTGGACTATCATCGCTTAAAACAATTTGCAATAATGATTCTTGGGATTTATTAAATTCTATTTCTGGACAAGATCCTGCTGGTATTTGGAAGGACTATAACAAAACAGGTCGACTATCTGGCACTATCTTTAATGGTAATGGAGCGGCTTCTGGCATTTATCAATTCCGATATGTTGTTGCTGGCGATGCGGTGTGTCCGGGCGATTCAGTTGTAATTGCTGTGGAAGTTGCAGCTTCATTTACAGCAGGTGTTGCAGTACCTATTTCGCTTTGTAATGATACCAGCTTTAATTTGTATCAAGCTTTAGCAAACGCAAGTAAAGGGGGTGTATGGAGCGAATTGACATCTTCGGGTGCTTTAGAAGACAGTATTTTTCTCTCGAATGGATTGAAAGGAGGGACCTATCAATTTTTATATACCCTTATTGGGACAGGAACTTGTTCAGGAGATACAACCAATGTATATGTTCAAGTTAGGGAAAAAAAGATAAGTGGTATACCTCAAGCCGGATTGGCCTGCGGGGTAGGTTCATATAATCTGTTTAGTTCTTTACTCTCTTATTCTTCTGGCGGGATATGGGTGGATGAAATGGCAACAGGTAGGTTGACTGATTATATTTTTAATTTAGA
>JAIFLP010000154.1 GCA_020049015.1 Bacteroidota bacterium
ACAATTGTACAATTCAGTACTCAACACTTATAAATACGCATTATCATTAATAAAACCAGGTATATCTCTACAAGAAATTAATGATTCTATATATGAATATATTAAAATACAACATATTGAACTAGGATTGTATTCGGTATCAGATATGCAAAATGAAGAAACTAAGAATGTGTACAAAAAATATTTTATGCATGGAATTGGCCATTATCTCGGAATTGATGTTCACGATGTTGGCGACAAAAAAGAATTGCTAAAACCAGGAATGGTGATTACATGCGAACCTGGTATTTATATTAAAGAAGAAAATATAGGAATCAGAATTGAAACTGATGTTGTAATTACCGAAAATGGTTGCATTGATTTAATGCCCAATATCCCTATTGAAATTGATGATATTGAAAAATTGATGAAACAAATATAAGAAAACAATCTAATTTTTACAAAAATGATTCCATCTCTTAAACTTAAAATCTTCTTTATTTCTTTAATGCTATATTGCATTACATTCTCCTGTAAGTCCAAACAGGATAAACAAAACTTCCCTTTAGAATGGACTATGGTCAATGACAGCATTAAAAATAACTGGGACAAATACAGTGGTAATTCAAATAATATTCCGCATCCCTTTGCGTATGCATTTTGGGATGGATTAACGTTTTATTGGGATACCTATTTTACCCAAATTGGATTGGTTCCACATGATCGAATTGATCTGATTGAAGGGGGTGCCGCTAATTTGAAATGGCTACTTGATTCTCTAAAATTTATTCCCAATGCAAGTGCCGATTGGGGCGATAATAGATCACAACCACCCTATTTTTCTATGATGGTAAATGATATATATAAATTAAGTAATGACACCGCATGGCTCAGAAAATATTATCATTCATTGCTAACGGAATATCATTTCTGGACCCATCCTGACAATACAATTGAAGATAACCATACCAGCATTAATGGTCTTCAAAGATATTATCATCATGCTAGCGCAAGAGAACTATTCACAATGTACAATGATGAGCTTTCTCATCGCTTTGGTTTAGCTTTAGACATAGATTCGATTAAAAAACTTGACATAGCTTCTGATTACGCAGCTGAAGCTGAAACAGGAATGGATTTTACTCCAAGGTTTGAAAACCGTTGTCCGGATTTTGTTGCGGTTGATTTAAATGCAAACTTATATTTATATGAAATAAATTTTGCCTTTTTTGAAAGTGAACTAGGCATAAGTGATGGAGCTATTTGGATTACAAAAGCAAACGAACGAAAAAAACTGATCAATCAGTATTGCTGGAGCGAAGAAAGAGGATTGTATCTCGATTACGATTTTATTAACAAGCGTCATAGCAAAGTTGCAGCGGCTACTGCTTTTTCACCCATGTATGCGGGATTGGCGTCTCCAGAACAAGCAAAAAAACTTGTTGCCAATTTAAATTTATTTCTTTCAGATTTTGGTATTACCACCTGTGAGAAAAGCAAACAAGAAAGAAGTTACCAATGGGATCATGAGTCAGTATGGCCTCCTATGCAAAGTATTACAATAATAGCTTTAGATAATTATAATTACAAAAAAGAAGCCAATGAAATTTGTAGCAAATATATGAATTTAGTTAGCAAAAATTTTATTCAGCCTAGCCCTGCTCAATATCTTACTAAAACAGGAGATACCATACAACGAAAAAAATATCAGGTTTATGAAAAATATCTCAAAACTGGCGAAATAAACGATCGTGAATATACAGCTAATATAATGTATGGATGGTCGGCAGCAACATTTTCATTTGCTTACAACTATTTTCAGCTAAATAATTAAATATTTTCCTGATTTTTTAAAATAAATTTGGGTTTTGCACTTGTTTAATTGCAAATTTCGCAAATTTTAAAAGCCCATTTCCTTGATTTGCGAAAAATGCAAATCAGGGAAATTTGATCACAAACAACCGTTTTTTATAGACCCCTACTCAGTTTAATTTTGCTCTTGTAATTAAAAACAAATATTATGAGAACAAAATTAGTTTTTACAGCCATTTCAATCCTTTTTGCAGGTTTAATATCAGTTCATACTGTACTTGGTCAAAAAGGTGACACGAAAAAAGTTATCACAATCGCAAATCTTGATGTCCAAGGCCTTTATACCTCGCCTGAACTTGCCGGAAATTTATTGCGAATAGAAGTCGAAAAACTAGACCTTTATCAGGTTACCGATCGTTATGATTCCCGCTATTTATTAAAAAAGAACAAATTAAAGTTAGACAGCTGCTATGGGAAAATCTGTCTGATAGAAGCCGGGAAAATTCTTCAATCAGACTATATGATGAGCGGTAGTATAGAAAATTTAGGAGGTATCATTCAAATTACCCTTCGTCTTATCAATGTTAAAAACGAAAGCATTGAAAAAACGCATATTTCAGAGTTTTTACTATTAGAGAACGAATTACAAAACATGGTGATGCTTAGCACACAAAAAATGTTTGGAAACAGCATCGACACTTTATTACATAGCAGACTAACAAAGAAATTCAACTTAGATAATGCAGTAAACAATCCCTACGTCGATAGACTGAACTTATCAGGTCCTCGCATGGGATTTACATTACTAACAGGTCTAGCTTCAAACAGATTTCAGCAATCAAAAGATTCTGGTGGATTTGATGCCTTTCCTGTTATGTTTCAATTCGGATACCAATTTGAAGTTCAATATTTAAATGAAGGAAGGTTTCAGGCACTATTTGAATTTGTACCTATGATAACAGGGCTCGATCAGAGTTTGCTTATACCATCCATTTCAATTATGAATGGCTTAAGAGACAATATTGGAGGTTGGGAATTTGCTTTCGGACCGGTTTTAAGTATTAATAGATATGCCAAAGGATATTTCGATAGTCAAAATAATTGGCATTTAGAATCAGAATTTGATCCCTCACAAGGCCCTATGCCAGCCATGGAAACAAGGATGGATTCAAGAGGGATGCCAAAACTACAATCGTCTTTTGTGATAGCTGCCGGAAAAACATTCAAATCAGGGAAACTAAACATACCTATGAACATATTTTTTATTCCCGATAAAGATGGATTTAGATATGGATTCAGCTTTGGGTATAATGCTAAGAAATAATTAAATAAAAATGAAAACAAGATTAACAATAATAATTGGAACAATAATAGGGTTGCTGCAATCATGCGGCACCTATTACTATTATCCAACCAAACAAAATGTATTGAATTTCAAAGAAAAAGGAGACATTAACACCTCTATAAACATAAGTGAAGCATCAGCAATAAATAGTATTGGCTATGCTTTTACAAATAATATTGCATTTATAAGTACCTATACCGTTTTTGATAGATACAACAAAGCATCATCAATGAAATTTAAGATAGATGACTATGTGTTTGATAATGAAATTATTCTGTTTAAAAAAATAGGAATGAATATTTACCCTGCAATTAACTTTGGCTATGGATTTGGAGAAATTGACAGAAACTCCGATATATTGAGGGCATCCATTCAGCGTCAATTCATACAACCTTCAATTGGTTATTCATGGAAATACTTTGAAATCGCAATATCAACAAGAATCTCAAGAGTTAATCACTTCATAAATTATAGAGATATTAGCCAGCATAACTATATTTATTATTCTAATCATAACAATGCCCCATGGGAAAATCTTGGCAAAGAAATAGAATATTTTCTGGAGCCATCGTTCACTATTGGATTGGGATACAAAAACACCAAACTACAGTTTCAGTATGCTTCTGCAAAACCAATAACAAACGTCGATTATTCTTATATTGATAATAGTATAACAATTTACTTAAATATTATACTAAATAGATATCGTTTTATAAATAAACTAAAGCGCTATTTTTAGTGCTTCAATAAAGCTTTCAGGAGATTTAACAATTTTAACATTAGGAAAATTTGGCTTAATTTGATTTAGCACATCCCCTCCTGCATAAATACTTTTGCCCGGAAACGCCTGATTCAATAGTTTAAAATAATCTTTAATTTCATCAGCATCAGAAGGCGAATTTATAACTGTTAAAAAACTATCCGCTTGAAAAGATTCAGCAATATTTTTCAAATCTTCAAAGGGAACGGACTGCCCCAAATACATTACTTTATAGCCTCTCCTTCTTAAAATATAATGGTAAAATAACAAGCCTAATTCGTGAAACTCACCCTCGGGACAAAAAAGAATAAACTTTTCATTTTTACTTCCCAATTCATTATGCTGACCATCGATTGCAACAATAAGCTTTTGACGCACCAGATTGGAAACAAAATGTTCATGAGCAGAATTGATACATCCAGTTTGCCATAAAACCCCAATCTTATCAAAAAAAGGATACATCACTTTAATAAATGCGCTTTCAAAACCGTCATTAAAAATAACTGCCGAAAATGCTTTATCAAATTTCTGATCGTTGAGTTCAATCATTGACAAAACAAGATTTTCCACAATATTACTATTGGAATTACTATTCATTCCAGAAAATAGCAAAACTTTATCCTTAATTTCCTGATCACTTAATAAAGCAATTTTCGAAATTTTCAAGCCATTTCGAGCTAGGATAGATATATTTATTAGTCTTTTTAAGTCATTATCGCTATAGCTGCGAATATTAGTCATAGACCTACCTGGGGTTATTAAATCATAACGCTTTTCCCAAATCCTAATGGTGTGAGCCTTTATTCCGCTAACTTTTTCTAAATCTTTAATTGAGTACGAACCCATAATAAATCATTTAATCGAAAACAAAAGAAACTTACAATTGTTTAAAATTAAACAAAAATAAATAAATTCTAACAAATAAAAATTATTAGCTAAGTCTATTTGACACGTAAAATGCTTATTCCATCGCGAATAGGCAGAATCACTTTTTCTACCCTGTTGTCATCTTTCACCAATTTGTTAAACAAACGAAGCGCTTTTGTTGAAGCATCTTGCGCTTGAATATCAATTACTTTATTGTCCCACAATACATTATCGGCAATTATAAACGAACCAGATTTAACTTTTTTCATAACCAATTGATAATAATCACAATAATCTGGTTTATGCGCATCTATAAAAACCATATCAAAACACAAATCCATTTGAGGAATTATCTGTAAAGCATCACCAATGTATACTTTTATTTTTTTACTGGAATTTGATTTTAAAATATACTTATTAATAAAAGACAAACGTTCATCATCAATTTCGATAGTATGAACACAAGCATTTTCGGCCAAAGCTTTTGCCATAGAAATAGCAGTATAAGCAGTAAATGTTCCTATCTCAAGAATGTTTACGGGCCTGATCATATGCACCAACATTTTTAAAAAGCTAGCCTGGATATGTCCTGATGCCATTCGTGGGTTGAGACAAGTCAAATAGGTTTCGCGATATAATTCATGCAAAACCTCATCTTCATCGTCTATATGTTTAAAAATATAGTCTTCTAATTTCGGATACATTACTTATAAATTACACTTGAAAACTCATCTGGCAGCAGCACTTCATTAGCAATTTCCAATAATTCTATGGCACTTAGTGAATTGATTTTGCTATAAACTTTTTCAATAGACTCTATTTTTTTGTATGTGAGCAAACTTTTTCCCATGTTGAGCATTTGAGTTTCGTTACTCTCTGAAGCAATGGCCAACTGACCTATAAATTGTCTCTTTGCTTTACTCAATTGCAATTCACCTAGTTTTTTATCTCTGAGAATCTTAATTTCTTTTAAAACCAAATCGTAAGTATGATCTAGCTTCTCTCTATCGGTTCCGAAGTAAATACTGAATAATCCGGTATCGTGATAGGGTTGGAACGATGACTCCACATTATAGGTAAACCCATTTTTTTCACGCAGGCTCATGTTTAATCTTGAATTCATTCCAGGACCACCTAATATATTATTAAGTAAATGCAAACCCAAACGCCTTTTATCTTTAGCCGATAATGCAGGCAAGCCTAATACACAATGAGCCTGATAAGTATCGATAGTCATTATTTTTTTTTCTGACTGATAATTGCGAAAAGGTTTCCGGTGCAAAAGTCGACCCTGTGATTTGACCCTTCCAAAATACTCATTTAACAAACCAAAAAGCCTTTCGGCCTCAATGTTGCCAACAGAAGAAAACACCATTTGATCGGTATGGTAATTTTCCTGCATAAATTGATGGATCATTTTTTTATTAAATGATTTTAGATGATCGGGGGTTCCAAGAATGGGATGCCCAAGTGGATGGGATTTGAAGACCAAGCTATCAAAATCGTCAAAAATAAGTTCTGATGGGGTGTCTTTATATGAATTAATCTCATCTATAATAACTTCCTTTTCTTTTTCAAGTTCTTTTTCAGGAAATAATGAATTAAAAAGGATATCAGAGAACAATTCAACCACACGAGGATAATCATCTTTTAGAAAAGAAGCATGAATACAGGTATCTTCTTTAGTGGTATAAGCATTCAACTCACCTCCTACATCTTCGAGTCTGGAAATGATGTGGTATGCTTTTCGTCGAATTGTTCCTTTAAAAATAACATGCTCAATAAAATGAGCCATTCCTTGCTGAATTTCCGATTCCTCCCTAGAGCCTGCATTTATATGCACTCCACAATGGGCAACAGGTGAATCCACTTGCTTGTGAACCAATCGAATTCCATTGGGAAGGGTAAAAATCTTATACTCCATATTTATAAACAGAAGGACAAAAGTACTCAAAAAATTGAATATTAAACCATTTCAGGAGATAAGAAGTCAACGCGACATTTTTTTATGAATTCAGTCAAAAAACATTGTGGAATAAAATTTTTAATTATATTTGCAACTCCAAATTTTAAAAAAGGTGCCATAGCTCAGTTGGTAGAGCAACGGACTGAAAATCCGTGTGTCCCTGGTTCAATTCCAGGTGGCACCACAAAAAAGCCGCTTACTGCGGCTTTTTTTATTATATATCATTTATAAAACTTGGAGTGCTTTTTCATAATCTGGTTCCTGAGCTATTTCTGGCACTTGTTCCGAATAAACTATTTTCCCTGACTCATCGACAACCAATAAAACCCTTGAGAATAACCCTTCTAAAGGGCCTTCAGCGATGGTAAGATTAAATGATGCCTCAAAATTACTATCCTTAAAAGAAGACAAGCTAACAACGTTCTCAATACCTTCAGCACCGCAAAAACGTTTATGAGCAAAAGGCAAGTCCTTTGAAATACACAAAACCTTAACATCCTTTTTGGATGCCGCTATTTCATTGAATTTACGAACAGATGCAGCACATACACCGGTATCAATACTTGGAAATATGTTAAATACAACCTTCTTACCTGCATAATCGGAAAGTTTCACAGTAGATAAATCGGTAGCCACCAGTGAAAAATCAGGAATTTTGGTTCCTACCTGTGGAATTTGACCTGATGTTTTGATTGAATTTCCTTTAAAAGTGATTGTTGCCATAAATTTTAATTATTATTGATGTTTATATTTAAATGTTTTAACTCTATAACACAAAAAAAGTATCTTTGTTGCATGAATTTGCAAGCATGGTAAATATAGAAAAAACCATCATTAGTAGTGATATTTGGGAGAAGAAATTTGTATGCGATTTAAGTCAATGCAAAGGGTCATGCTGTGTGCATGGAGATTCGGGAGCTCCCTTAACAGAAGAAGAGGCCAATATACTGGAGGCATTATTTCCAAAAATAAAACCCTATTTAAGAGAAGCTGCTGTTGTGGCCATTGAGGAACAAGGTAAGTGGGTAATAGATAGCGATGGAGACATTGTAACCCCATTAATTAACGAACAAGAATGCGCTTATTGCGTATTCTTTGATGGTGTAGCATTTTGCGGAATTGAACAAGCTTTTTCTGCGGGGATCATCGATTTTCAGAAGCCATTAAGTTGCCATTTATACCCAATAAGAATAACAAAATATAAAGATTTTGATGCATTGAATTATCATGAATGGGAGATATGTAAGCCAGCTTGTTTATTGGGTAAGAAAGAGAATGTTAGCATTCTTCGTTTTTTAAAAGAGCCGCTAATACGTGCCTATGGCGAAAAATGGTACACTGAAGCAATACAATTCAGTCCCTCAAAAGATTGAGATTTTCATAAGTTAGCAGCTGACCCATCATATTTTCATTGCCTAAAGTTTCAGCCACTGTTTGTTCGTAAGCTAAAAATGTATTAAAACTGTCATCCTTAACAGAATGAATAAAATCGTCTATGAATATTTTTTGTTTCAATGAGATAACCAGCATAAAACCAATATTTAAACAAAAAAGCATTAGTCTGTTTTATCTTTTCAGACCTGTTAGAGTATCAAATATAGCCATTTAATTTTAATTTTTAAAAGCATTTAACATTTTTTACAAAAACCTCGACATATCATAGAACATATTGTAGTTTTGTTTGTTATAAAAAAAAAGAATTGAAATTATGAAAAAGAATTTACTCGCGATTAAACTTGTTACAATCTTACTTGCTCTCATTACTATACAACCTACAAAAGCCGTAAGTATAAGTTATCCAACTGATAAAGATACTCTTACTAGTAGTGAATGGTATTATTTTGTATGGACAGTAGAAAATGCTCTTCAAAGCAAATTTGAAATATCAGAAAACATTCAATTTACCAACATAATATACACTTACACAGAACCTTACCAACTTTCCGGCACGTGCTATGCATATCCGAATCTTGATTTGGTAGAACCAGATAAGAAATACTATTGGAGGGTTATAGAATACATTGCAGCAGCTAATGATACTTCGGAAATATTTAGTTTCACGATGGCCAATGAAGCTCCTTACAGCAATACACAAATTGTAAAACCAAGTAACTATCAGAAAAATGTTCCTCTAAAACCTGTTTTTGCCTGGCATAGTGTAAAAGGTGCAAGTTTGTACCATTTTGACATCCGGAGCTATGAAACAGATGTTTTAATTTATAATCAGCTGCTCACTGACACAATTTTAAGTTTGCCAGATAGTTTGGCATACAACAAGCAATATAGGGCTTATATTATGCCGGCCAATGCATTTGGTGTTGATTCATCAAAACGAACTAGTTTGAACTTTTATACAAGCATGCACCCTGATTCATTACCTGAAACAGTTTCATTTGCCTACATGGATTATTCTGTAAATCCATCATTATCAATAGATAATGCCAACGGCGCCTTAAGATATTTAGTAAACATATATGACAGTGCCAATTTTAAAAACATAATATATCAGGATACCCTAAAAGCTAGCTCTTCAAGCTCTACAGATTTTAGAATTCAGGATACCTTCCCTTATTTAAAAGAATTATATTATAGAATTTACTCTATCGGATTAATAAAAATAGACACTTCGTATTTTCAAAGTTATTTTAATACCGGAAATCCAATTTCAACCTACATATATTCTCCTGGATATGGCAGCACAAGCAAAAAGATTCAAATCAAATGGAACAGTATAATAGGAATTGATACATTCAAAGTATACATTTGGTATTATAATCCTGCTATTTCTGATAACGACACAATAGTTAAAGGACAAACAATTGCTAACTTAAATGAATTTGTTTATGCAAATAGTTTAGAAAATGCGTCTTACTTCATTAAAATAAATAGTGTATATAAAGGAATTGAATATGAATATGGATATGATGCAACAGTTGTATTAATAAGCTCTACAGGCTCTGCGCCGGATGCTCCAACTATAAGCAGTCCAAATACCAACGTGCTTGTTGAAGGTCCTTTTATTGATATATATGCCTATTCAACAGCTGCCAGCAGTATGAAAGTCATTATTGCCAAAGACAGTATTTTCAATCAAATTGTTTATGAGGATTCAACTGTTGCAAGCGAATATTCAAAATACAAGCAAGCCAAATTTTTGGATAGTAATAAAACCTATTATATAAAAGCCATTGCACGAAATGATTATGGAGAATCAGTTTCTGATACCATAGCATTCAGCACTGGTAATATTATAAGAATCCCGCAAGCCTTATCTCCCAAGGATGCGGTTCCTTCTCGTGGATTTGATATTCCATTTATATGGACAAAATCTCAAGGAATCAATAATTATTATTTAGAGATTGCCCGATATAAACGCGATTCTGAAACAGCACCAGAAGCCATTGAGGTAAATGATACAACTTACGTGCTCCCCATATCAAAAAAACTTCAGCCCAATACAAAGTATTACTGGCGGGTAGGAATTTTCAACAGAAATCCTAACATTGAAAATAGCTTAAAAACAGAAATTTATAGTGAAAGCCTCTTTTATTTGTCCGATTGGCAAATGATTTCAACGAGCTTACCTAATGATACTATTAATGCTGATTTCATAATAAGTAGACTAAATGGTGAAAATGGGAATTCCATCAACGTGAACAATACCTCTATTGGAGCCATTAAATATTTTTATTATGACTTTGGTGATGGGAATACATCCAATACCAGCAATGCATCGCATACTTATTCAAAAGTAGGTATTTATAATATTTGCCTAACAGTAATAGATATTACTGGAAAAACATCACGAAGTTGCAAGTCAATTAGAGTTGGGGAATCACTCCCTGCTGTCGATTTTATTTACACTATTGCAGGCAATACGGTACAATTCAATAACTCATCAGTAGCAGGCAACTATTATTGGGAATTTGGCGATGGGAACAACTCAATAGTGAAAGATCCTGAACATACATTTATTAAAAAAGGGATTTACAATGTTTGTTTAACTGGCATAGTAGCAACAGGTGAAAAATCAAAAAAATGTCAAGAGATTCAAATCTCTACAGGTTTTATCAAATCTGACTTTGCCTATGTTTACGATCAGCTTAAAGACAGTTTTTATTTCAGAAATTTAAGTTTAGGAAATAACATCAGCAGTTATTATTGGGACTTTGGAAATGGTGTATATTCAAACAATGAAAATGTTAACACAAAATTATTAGCGGGTACTTATCAGGTTTGTTTATCGATTAAATCGGATGATAAACAATTTGACAAGATTTGTAAAGTGATTAGAAACACTGCAGACTGTTTTGCCAATTTTGATTACTATGTAGATACACAAAATGACAGCTTGATATTCTCTGATTTGTCAATAGGCGCTATAAACAATTGGTTTTGGGAATTTGGGAATGAAGCAACTTCAAATATGGCATCACCAAAAATAAAACTTAAGCCAGGAGAAACAAATGTTCGCTTATCTGTTAAGGATGCGGCAGGCTGTATTAGTTCCATAAACAAACGGGTATTTGTAAAAGGTGACACATGTTCACTGAAAGCTGATTTTATATATCATGTTGCGCCAGATTCAAATTATGTATGGTGCATCAATACCTCTTTATCTCAAAATAACTATGTGTCATTTTGGAATTTTGGAGATGGAAAAGTATCAGAAAAAGCTAGCCCTTCTTACAAATATGATCAAGCAGGAACCTACAAAGTTAATTTGACTGTTAAAAATATCAACAATGGTTGCATAAGCAAAATAGAAAAAGAGCTAAGGATTGAATCAGCTTGTAATGCGGCATTCGAATATATGGCAGAAGGAACAATTGTAAACTTTAAAAATGCATCCATTGGTTCAACCAACAAATTAAACTGGATATTTGGTGATGGTTCATATTCAAATAAACCTAATCCGGTTCATCAATACAGCAATCCCGGAATTTATAATGTTAAGTTGTTTGTATACAATGAAGCCCAAAATTGCATGGATACATACGAGCAAAGGATTATAGCAGGAAAAGTAGGGAACGATATACAGTCGGGATTTGTTTGGTTTTCAGATCTTACATCCGATAGCAGTATTATATTTGAAAATCGATCAAGCGGAAACATTTCTAAATACTTTTGGGATTTTGGAGATGGTAAAAATGCTACTAGTGCTTATGTGCGGCATAAATTTGCAGACAGTGGTTATTATAACGTTTGCTTAACTGTTACGGATATTAACGATATTCGAAACACTTATTGCGAAGTTATAAAAGTGGGTAATACACCCGATGACTGTTTAACCAAGTTTATTTATTCCATTGACAGTACCAACAAAACCATTTCATTAAAAGACATGAGTTATGGCAATCCCATTTCATGGGAATGGAAAGTTGGAATTATAAATCCTACAGACTCATCGTTTGATCAAAACCCAGTATTTACAATGCCATCAAATGGATATTACGCTATTAGATTAAAAACTATAAATGTAAATGCATGTAAGGGTGAGCATTTGGAACTGATCAATTTGAGTTCAAATAGTGATTTAAAAGCTATTTTCATGGCCCAAGAAAGAGAGAATTTAAGTTTGTTAAAGATAAAAGAAGGGCCATACAGTTCATCCATTTCCAATTTAGAAGACAGTCGATTAAAATCAGTTAGCCTTTCAGCGGCTGTATATGGCGATCCTACTGACTTTTTATGGGATTTTGGAGACGGAAA
The DNA here is from genome assembly GCA_020049015.1 of Bacteroidota bacterium. Classification (GTDB taxonomy): domain Bacteria; phylum Bacteroidota; class Bacteroidia; order Bacteroidales; family DTGW01; genus JAIFLP01. The sequence goes on from JAIFLP010000154.1 coordinate 12,442, forward strand.
TTACAACTTTAGCACATTATATCCTACCCATGTATATGCTCAGTATGGCAAATATAATGTATGTTTAACTGTTACCGATCCTGTGTCAGGGGAGCAGGATACTTACTGCACCGAAGTTGAAGTTAAATCTTTGGGCACCAATAATGAAACCATAATATCCGAAAAAATTTCTATTTCTGTTTATCCGAATCCGGTACAGAGCAACTTAAACATTGAATACACAAGTATTTCAACAGAAGAATTGCAAATATCGATCATTGCTTTAGATGGAAAAACACAAATGGAAAATAAAACAGTAATTGCAAATGGCAAAAGTACAGCATCATATGATATAAGCTCATTAAGCAATGGATTATACATACTTCAAATAAAACATCAAAGTGGAGTT
>JAIFLP010000037.1 GCA_020049015.1 Bacteroidota bacterium
GCCTTAATAATATTGTGGCACTAAATGAATACGAATTGGTTATGGTTACCAATCAAGATGCCCTTGGTACACCTATTTATCCACAAGAAAACTTTGATGCGGTACAAAATAAAATGCTTGCGTATTTGAAAAATGAAGGTATTGTTTTTAACGATATACTCATCGATAAATCTACTCCGGAACAAAAGCTTCCAACCCGAAAACCTGGTACTGCAATGCTTACCGATTATATGATAGGAAATTATGATTTGGCCAATTCTTTTGTAATAGGCGATCGCATTACCGATGTTTTACTTGCAAAGAATATGGGTGCAAAGGCAATTCTTATTGCTGGAAAAGAAATGCTTTCTGATATTAAAAAAGAAAATTTAGAAGATGTTTGTTGTTTGATCACTTTAGATTGGAATGAAATATACCAATATGTTGCATTACCTTCCCGCACAGCTTCTGTATCAAGAAAAACAAAAGAAACAGATATCGATATTTTTTTAAATTTAGATGGCAAAGGAAATACCGACATATCTACTGGTTTGCATTTTTTTGATCACATGCTCGATCAAATCGGGAAGCATTCTGGAATTGATTTAAAAATAAAAGTATCAGGTGATCTACAGGTTGATGAACATCATACCATCGAAGATACAGGTATAGCTTTAGGGGAAGCAATTTTTAAAGCGCTTGGAAATAAATTGGGAGTGCAACGATATGGATTCTTACTTCCAATGGACGATTGTTTGGCTCAAGTAGCCATCGATTTTGGAGGCCGTCCTTGGCTGGTTTGGGATGCCCCTTTTCATAGAGAACGGGTGGGTGATGTGCCTACTGAAATGTTTTTTCACTTTTTTAAATCTTTTTCCGACGCTTCAAAATGCAATTTAAATATTAAAGCAGAGGGAGAGAATGAACATCATAAAGCGGAAGCAATTTTTAAAGGTCTTGCTAAAGCACTTAAAATGGCATTGAAACGTGATGCCGACAATATGTTACTTCCTTCAACTAAGGGTGTTTTGTAAATTATAAAATTATGGGAAAACTAAAAAATACAGCCGTTTTGCTTATTCATTGCGCTGATCAACCTGGTATTGTTGCCAAGATTTCAGAGTTTTTGTTTAGCAATGAAGCCAATATTCTTGATCTCGATCAACATGTTGATCATGAAGAAAAAGAATTTTATATGCGTGTTGAATGGGATTTGGAAAATTTCCATATTCCAAAAGCTAAAATTGGTGATTACTTCAATACGCTAATTGCTTCTCATTACAATATGCATTGGAATTTATATTTTTCAGATCAGATACCCCGCATGGCTATCTTTGTATCTAAAATGCCCCATTGCTTATTTGATATTTTGGCCCGCTACCGCTCTAATGAGTGGAATGTTGAAATACCGCTTGTCATTGCTAATCATGAGCTTCTTCGTCCGGTTGCTGAAGGTTTTAATATTCCTTTTCATTGCATTCCCATCAATAGCAATACCAAAAATGAAGCGGAAGCACAAGAAATGGCATTGCTTCAAGAATATAAAGTAAATTTCATTGTCTTGGCTAGGTATATGCAAATTTTAAGCTCTGATTTTATTCAGTCATACCCCAATCAGATAATTAATATACATCATTCGTTTTTACCTGCTTTTCCGGGTGCCAAACCTTATCATTCTGCGTATAAAAGAGGGGTTAAGATTATTGGTGCTACCAGTCATTATGTTACTAGCGATTTGGATGAAGGTCCCATTATTGATCAGGATGTAACCCGCATTTCTCATGAAGATAGCATAGATGATTTAGTGAAAAAAGGTCAGGATCTAGAAAAAATTGTTCTGTCAAGAGCTATTGACGCTCATTTGCAGCATCGTTTGCTGGTGTTTAATAATCGTGTTATTGTTTTTAGATAAATGCTATGGTTGCTATAATTAAATACAATGCGGGAAATATAATGTCAGTTGAATTTGCATTACAACGTTTGGGTGCCGATTGTATTGTTACAGATAATTTTGATCTCATTAAAAAGGCCGATAAGGTTATTTTCCCTGGAGTAGGTGAGGCTTCCACTACTATGAATTATATTATTAATGCGGGTATAGATTCACTAATAAAAAATTTATCGCAACCCGTTTTGGGAATATGCTTGGGTTTGCAATTAATGTGCAAGCGTTCTGAAGAGGGCAATGTTAATTGTCTGGGCATTTTTGACGAAGAAGTAATTCGGTTTTCCAATCAAGCAAAGGTTCCTCATATGGGTTGGAATAGTTTGACTAAAATGAATTCCCCTTTGTTTAAAAATATTTCTTTAGATAGTTATGTATATTTTGTTCATAGTTATTACGCATGTATAGGAAATAACACTATTGCTGAAACGGATTATATCAATCCTTTTAGTTCCGCTCTAAATAAAAATAATTTCTTCGCTACCCAGTTCCACCCCGAGAAAAGTGGTGATGTGGGAAGTACGATACTTAAAAACTTTATGGAATTGTAATTATGGAAATCATTCCCGCTATTGATATTATTGAGGGCAAATGCGTACGGTTAACCAAAGGCGATTATGCTCAGAAAAAAATTTATAATGAAGATCCCTTAGAAGTAGCTAAACAATTTGAGGCTAACGGACTAAATAGGCTTCATTTGGTAGATCTCGATGGCGCTAAGGCTAAAGAAATTATTAACTGGAGGGTGCTTGAAAAAATTACCAATAATACCAAATTGGTAGTTGATTTTGGTGGCGGATTAAAAAGTGATAAAGACCTAGATATTGCTTTTAATTGCGGTGCTTCAATGATTACTGGGGGCAGTATTGCCGTTAAAAATAGAGACATTTTTCTTTCATGGGTGCAAAAGTACGGAGCTGATAAAATATTTCTGGGTGCTGATGTAATGAATGAAAATATTGCAGTGAACGGCTGGCAAGAGGGAACTGAATTGAAGTTAATTCCATTTCTTGATGACTACACACAAGAAGGTTTAAAAATGGTTATTTGTACTGATATTTCCCGAGATGGTATGTTGCAGGGGCCTGCAGTTGATTTATACAAAAAGATATTGGAAGTTTTTCCCGATTTATTTTTGGTTGCCAGCGGTGGTGTTAGTTGTATGCAAGATGTTTACGATTTAAAAGAAGCCAATGTCCCAGCCGTAATCATCGGCAAAGCAATTTACGAAGGTAAAATAAATATATCCGAATTAATTAAACCGTAGAGACGCCAAATATGGCGTCTCCCAAAATTAAACGTATGGCGTTAATTTATAAAACGCATAGCGTTTAAATTATAAAACGCATAACGTTTAATAAAAAACGATGAGCAATTTTTATATTTAAAATATATGTTAGCAAAACGAATCATCCCTTGTTTAGATGTCCGCGACGGTATGACCGTAAAGGGAGTAAATTTTGTAAATATCAGGGAGGTGGGCGATCCGGTGGAGCTCGGTGCGCAATATAGCAAAGAAGGTGCAGATGAATTAGTGTATCTTGATATTACCGCATCGCACGAAAAAAGGAAACTTTTCCATGATTTGGTAAAGCGCATTGCTCAAAATATAAACATTCCTTTTACTATTGGCGGAGGTATTAACGAAATATCTGATGCAGATAAATTGCTTTCTGCTGGAGCTGATAAAATTTCTATTAATTCTGCTGCGGTTAGAAATCCCGATTTGGTATCGCAAATAGCGGGTGCCTTTGGTAACCAATTTGTGGTTGTTGCTGTTGATGCTCGTTTTGAAGAGGGAGAGTGGGTGGTATATGTTAATGGAGGTAGAATTAAAACGGATAAAAAATTGTTTTCATGGGCAAAGGAAGTTCAAGAAAGAGGTGCGGGGGAAATATTATTTACTTCAATGAACCACGATGGCGTGAAAAATGGTTTTGCTTGTGATGCATTGAATGTTTTATCTAATTCTTTAAGTATTCCGGTAATAGCATCTGGTGGTGCTGGAAAAATGGAGCATTTTGTTGATGTTTTTAATTCGGGAAATGCTGATGCAGCTTTGGCTGCCAGTATTTTTCATTTTAAGGAAATACCTATTCCTAAACTGAAAGATTATTTGAGAAATAATAATGTTGTTGTTCGCTAAATATTAAAATTATGAATATAGATTTTCAAAAATTAAATGGTTTGGTTCCTGCCATTATTCAAGATGCTGACACTTCGAAAGTGCTCATGCTAGGTTTTATGAATCAGGAAGCTTATGATAAAACGGTAAGGGAAAAAAAAGTAACTTTCTTTAGTAGAACTAAAAACCGTCTTTGGACTAAAGGAGAGGAGAGTGGTCATTTCTTATTGGTAAAGGATGTTTTAATCGATTGTGATAATGATACTTTATTAATTAAATGCAAGCCTGTTGGACCAACTTGTCATACTGGCTCCGATACTTGTTTTAATGAATTGAATAGTGGAGGTATTGAATTTTTAAATTATCTCCAAAAACTTATTGATCAGCGCAAAAAAGACATGCCTGAAAATTCTTATACTACAAAATTATTCAATAAGGGAATTAATAAAATTGCTCAAAAAGTTGGTGAAGAGGCGGTTGAGCTGGTTATTGAATCAAAAGATAATAATGATGAACTTTTTTTAAATGAGGCGGCCGACTTAATGTTTCATCTTTTGGTCTTGCTTACCGAGAAAAAGTTTAAAATTGATGATGTGGTAAAAATATTAGAATCTCGTCATAAATAGTTGGTTATTAAAGATAAACCAATATCTTTGCACTTCAGACAGTCGAAACGTCCTGTCTTTAAAAAAAATAATGTATGAAACGAGCCGTAGTTTTGTTATCCGGAGGATTGGATTCTACCATAGCAATGTACCTTGCAAAATCAAAAGGATTTGAAGTACATGCATTAAGTTTTAATTATGGTCAGAAACACAATAAAGAGCTTGAAATGGCTAAGACTTCAGCAGCTATTTTACCTGTAGAAAAACATATTATTATTCCTCTGCCCATGCATGTTTGGGGTGGTTCAGCTTTAACCGATACAAGCCTTGTAATTGAGGATGGCGATATAAACCGCACTGATATCCCGAATACTTATGTTCCTGCTCGAAATATGGTTTTTCTATCTATTGCCGCTTCTTATGCCGAATCAATTGAATCGCAGGATATTTTTATTGGTGTGAGCCAATTAGATTATTCAGGTTATGTTGATTGCAGAGAGGATTTTATTAAGGCTATGGAAAATGCAATAAATAAAGGGACTGTAATGGCGGTGGAAAAAAATAAACTGATTAAAATTCATACCCCTTTTATTAATATTACCAAAGCTGAAGAAATTAAATTGGGCAGAGAATTGGGTGTTAATTTTGATTTAACTTGGTCGTGCTATAGAGGTGGTGTATCCCCTTGCGGGAAATGCGATAGCTGCCTATTGAGAGACGAAGCGTTTAGAAATGCAGAATAAAAAACATAGATAATGATTATAAGAAAAAAATATAAATTTGAAGGTGCGCATATTGTGCGCAATTGCTCATCATATATGTGTCGTGAAAATATCCACGGGCATTCATATGAAGTAGAAGTTTTTATATCAGGCGATAAGCTTGATAAGGGACACATGATTATTGATTTTATTTTACTAGATAAGATTAAAGATTTTATTGATAGCTTTGACCATTCTTTCTCTTTATGGGCTGACGATGATAAAGCATTTAAAGAATCGGTTTATCAATTCAACAAAAGAGTTGCTGAAATACCTCTTTCGCCCTCTGCCGAAGGTTATGCCCTGATTTTTTTATACGTATGTGATATCATTATTCAAAATATTGAAAAGGCAAATAGCGAAGGAAATATTGTACTACAATCGGTGCGGGTTCACGAAACAAAAACCGGATATGCCGAAGCTTTTAGAGATGATTTGAAATTGTGTGATTTCAATATCAACAGCATTCTTTTCACTGATAGAATTAAAGACGATTGGAAAGATAAAAATTGGTGGGAAGATTTGAAAAATCATAAGCAATTTAAAAATAATCTATTGTAATACTGCTATATGAATTACCGGATTACTTTGGCTGAAGACGGAATATTTCCCATTGTTTATGATGCTCAGGGCAATAAATTAAAAGAAATGCCCCGTACCGGTTATTTGTTCCCAGGTACTTTGCAGGGGGAAGGAAAATTAAATGGAATGCCTTCATTATTTATTCGACTTGCTGGTTGCAATCTAAGATGTATTTGGTCTTTACCTGATGGAAATATTAGTGCATGCGATACTTTTTATGCTTCGTTTGATACGAATACATCGTTTGTAATGGATGTGGATGATATCGTAGCTACTGTTGCAAATAATACGCAAAATTTAAATCATATTGTTATTACTGGTGGAGAACCACTCATCGTTAAACGTCAACTTCGTAGCTTGTTAGAAAAATTAAAAGATAAAAAAGATTACCATATTACCATAGAAACCAATGGCACTATTTATAATGAAAGTATTATAGATTTAGTTAATTTGGTAAGTATTTCTCCAAAATTGAGTAATTCAGTTCCTCATATTGATAAGCTTAAAATGCTAAAAAATACTAAGGAAAATGATATTTATGAGTACCATGAACAACGTAGGATTAATATTCCTACATTGCAAGCAATCATTGATCATTGTGTAAGGGACAATAACAAAAGTTTTCAATTAAAATTTGTTATTTCCATTAAAGAAGATATACTTGAAATAGAAAAGGATATTTTGTCTAAACTAGTAGGTTGGAAAAACGATGATATTTTATTGATGCCGTTAGGTAAGAATAAAAAAGAGCTACAGCAAAATGAATCCGTGGTTGCCTCAATAGCAACTGAGTATGGCTATAGATATTGTCCACGGCTTCACATTGCATTGTATGGATCAGGTAAAGGGGTCTAATGACTATTTTTTAACCAATCTAAAATTTCCTTGCTGTAAGGTTTATCTTTAGGAGAAATAACTGCATGAATACTGCCATCTTCATTGATCAGATATTTTTGAAAATTCCAACTTACCGAAGAATCGGAATGTTTATTCAGCTCTTTACTAGTAAGCCATTTATACAAAGGATGCATATCTTTTCCTTTTACAGATATTTTCGCCATCATGGGAAAACTTACTCCGTAATTTCTCTTGCAAAATTCAGCTATTTGATCATTGGAGCCGGGCTCTTGTGAAAAGAAATTATTGGCAGGAAAACCTAAAATTACAAATTTATCGTTTCCAAACTCTTTATAAAGGCGCTCTAATTCTTCATATTGGGGTGTTAATCCGCATTTTGATGCCGTATTAACAATCAAAACTTTTTTACCTTTTAAATCTGAAAAATCAAAAGATCCTCCTTCCAAAGTCTCTACTTTGAAATCGTAGAAATTTATTGTTTGCTGTGCATTAGCATTGGCGTACATAAGCATTAAAATTGAGGTAATAATAAATATATTCTTCATATCATTTTTTTATTAAAACACTCAAGAATGAATTTTGTTTAAAATATTTTATAAATAATTAAACAGAAATATTATTTCTTTTTAATAAGCATCAATCCTAAAAACGTAAACAAGCCATTAACAATCAGCAATTCGAATCCAAATTCAAAGCCATTAAACAATGTTTTGGAATAGTAACTAAGAATAAAACTAAGAATGGGAGCTAATATGGCAACTAAAACCACCCATTTGTCCATTACCTTCCATTTGGTAAAAATTCCAAAAGCAAACAAACCTAATAAAGGGCCATAAGTATATCCAGCAGCTGTAAACACAGCAGAAACAACGCTTTTGTCAACAAAATAATTAAAGACTAGAATTACCAGGGCCATCAAAAAAGCAAAAGATACATGCACCCAATTGCGAATATTTCGGAGCTTTTTCTCATCATATTTTTTACCTCCTAAGATATCGAGTGTAAATGATGTTGTAAGTGAAGTTAATGCAGAATCAGCACTTGAATAGGTTGCTGAAAGAAGGCCTAAAATAAATATTAGAATAAAAAATGCGGGCATAAATGGCTGAGTAGCAACTAATGGAAATAATTGATCCGATTTTTCAGGTAGGGCTAGTCCAGTTTGCGCTGCAAAAATATATAATAATGCGCCAAGTGACAAGAATAAAATATTTGCAGGAATTAAAGATAGACTAAACCAATACATATTTTTTTTTGCTTCTTTGATATTTTTGCAGCTTAAATTTTTCTGCATCATATCCTGATCTAAACCAGTCATTACTATGGCTATAAAAGCACCACTTAAAAATTGTTTCAAAAAATGTCTTTTGTCATTCCAATCATCAAAGTAAAAGATTTGAGAATAATTACTATGTATTACTTCTGAATACATTTGAGGTATGGAAAGATGTAATTCTTTTCCTATATAAAAAATGCATAAAACTAATGATGCCAGCATAAATACAGTTTGTATGGTATCTGTGTAAACCACCGTTTTTATGCCGCCTTTTACAGTATAAACATAAATTAAAGCTATTACAATTATTATCGAAATATAAAAAGGAATTTCTAAAGCATCAAATAATACAAATTGTAATACAGTAACTGAAAGATAGAGTCTTATAGCTGATCCTAACAAACGAGATAAAAGAAAAAAAACAGATCCTGTTTTGTGTGACCAATATCCAAATCGGGTTTCAAGATAAGCATATATAGAAGTGAGTTGTAATTTATAATAAATAGGCATTAAGATATTGGCAATAACAGCATAGCCTACAAGATAGCCCAATACCATTTGTAAATAGGAAAAATTGCTTTCGCCTACCCAACCAGGTATTGAAATAAATGTTACACCACTTAATGATGCTCCAATCATACCAAATGCCACTAAATACCAAGGAGATTTGCGATTTCCTATAAAAAATGCTGCATTATCAGCTTTTCTGGCAGTAAAATATGATATAATCAATAGAAGCCCCAAATATGTTGCCACTATAGTAAGTATCAAATATTTATTCATTTATTTCAGTTTATGATGCCGTAAAAGTACCATTTTTTTTTCTACATTTGCTCAAAAAAAGGATGGCTCATCAGGGCATTTCGTCAAAATTATTAGATGAAGCGGTACAGGAGATATCGCGATTACCGGGAATTGGAAAAAAAAGTGCCCTCAGAATTGTTTTATATCTTCTAAAACAAGACATTAATACCGTAAATAAATTAGGGCAGTCAATTATAAAAATGCGCAATGAAATAGTTTTTTGTGCTGAATGCCATAATATTTCAGATAAAAATATTTGTAATATTTGTGCAGATAGCAACAGAGATAAGTCTCAGGTTTGCGTGGTAGAAAATATCAGAGATGTGATGGCTATCGAAAATACCATGCAGTATAAGGGTGTTTATCATGTTTTAGGGGGGATTATTTCTCCTATGGATGGGATTGGTCCTTCAGATTTACGCTTAGATACACTGGTTCATAAAGTATCAACAGGATTTGTTAAGGAAGTAATAATAGCCCTCAGTACTACTATGGAAGGTGATACAACTTCATTTTACCTTTACAGAAAACTATCGCCTTTTACAATTAAGATTACCACACCGGCACGCGGATTATCTATTGGTGATGAGTTGGAATTTGCCGATGAAGTAACGTTGGGCAGATCTTTAATTAACCGGACTTTGTTTGAGAGTAGATGAGTTATGAATTATAAGTTATGAGTTATGTGATGTTGGGAATTTTAATAAAAATCGCTACTTTTGCATAATTGATTTATATATAAGGCATGTTACCAAGAGGAATTAGAAAAAAAATTGGTCTTTTTAAGTTAAGACGCGAATTGCAGCATATTAAGCGCAGTAAGGTTCTTTGCAATCTTGAAAATGCCAAAGAAATTGGTATTGTGTTCTCAACGCTCCAGGGGCTTGATTTCGGATTCATAAAGCAGTTTATTTTGCAACTTTCAAAGCAAGGAACCAAAGTTCAAGCCATGGCATTTATTCCGGGCAATAAAATTCCCGAGTTTTATCTGCTTAGCAGTACTGTTTTGTTAAATACACGAAGGGATTTAGATTATTTTTATCTGCCTAAAAGTATATCAGCTAAAGATTTTATCAATAAACCTTTTGATGTGCTTATTGATTTAAGCACTGATTACTTTTTACCAGTTCATTATACTTGTTGTATATCGAAAGCAGGGTTTAAAATCGGAAGATATACCGATAAGCACCAGTGTTATGATTTGATGATAGACACTGGAAAAAGCAAAAATCTTGAAGATCTAATTAACCAAATTAAACATTATACAAAGATACTATCATGAACATATTGACAAAAAAATGAGAAAATTCAACAGTATTTTTGTATTTTTACACCCAATAAATTAATTACACATGCCTTCACGAGCACTTTCAGGTACGGGGGTAGCCATTATTACCCCATTTAAAAAAGACTTTAGCATCGATTACGATGCCTTATCTAATCTGATTGATTTTCAGATAAATAATAAGGTTGAATACATTGTGGTACTGGGTACTACAGGCGAATCAGTTACCCTAGATAATGATGAAAAGGAATCGTTAATTCGATTTGCATCTCAGCGCATAAACGGCCGTGTGCCTATGGTTGTTGGGGTAGGGGGTAACCATACTCAGGAAATTATCAATAAGCTTAAACATATTGATTTGCATGGCGCTTCAGCTATATTGTCGGTAGCACCTTATTATAATAAACCTACCCAACAAGGTATTTTTGAGCATTATAAAGCCATTGCGGCTGCTAGTAAAGTCCCCGTGATATTATACAATGTCCCTGGTCGTACTGGTATGAACATGACTGCTGAAACAACTTTGCGTTTGGCCGAAGTGAACAATGTTCTTGGTATGAAAGAAGCTTCGGGTAATATGGGGCAAATTATGGAAATCATTCGCAATAAACCAGATGACTTTATGTTGATTTCTGGGGATGATGCTTTGGCTTTGCCTATAATTGCTGCTGGAGGTGAAGGTGCTATTTCAGTAATTGCAAATGCATATCCTTCTGAATATTCAGAAATGATTCGTTTTGCCCTGGATGGAAATATAGCAGCAGCCAGAAAATTACATTATCATTTACTCGAAATAATGAACAATCTCTTTATAGATGGCAATCCTGCGGGAATAAAAGCAATTCTCAATATCAAACAAATGATAGAAAATGTTTTGCGTTTACCATTAGTACCGGCTTCCGATAAAACTTATACTAAACTTACCTTTATTATAAAGGAAAGAGAAATGGTATCAAAATAACGAAAAATGCTGTTCCCCCTATTAATAGCATTTGTTCTTTCTTTGCTTCTTACGTGGCTAGTGAGATTTTATGCTATTAAAAAAGCCATTATTGATATTCCCAACGACAGAAGTTCTCACACAGTGCCAACTCCCAGAGGCGGTGGTTTAGCTTTTGTAATTGTTTGGTTTGGATTTTTAATTTGGTTTAAGGCAATGGGCCAAATAGACGAAAATTTATTTTTGGCGCTATTATCATCTCTTCCATTGGTTATTATTGGAATACTTGATGATATGTTGCACATGAGTCCCAAAGTTCGGATGATCATTCAAATTTTATCGGCATCACTTGCTTTATATTTTTTAGGAGGGTTAAAAGTTTTGGATGTAGGACTTTTCAAAATAGAATTGTATTGGCTGCTTATTCCACTCTCATTAATTGGCATACTCTGGTCAGTTAATTTATATAATTTTATTGATGGTATTGATGGCTATGCGGCTACACAAGCAATTGTTGTTTTCGGTACTATTGCATTGCTATTCATGGATGTTCTTGCTGTCATTTTAGCAGCTTCAGTTGCCGGATTTTTAGTTTGGAACTGGCAAAAAGCCCGCATTTTTATGGGCGATGTTGGCAGTACGCTTTTAGGATTTAATGTTGCTGTGTTTGCCATATATTATCAAAATGAAAAAGGTATTTCGCTTATTGTTTTTCTTTTACTATTTGCTATTTTTTGGATGGATGCTACCATTACCTTGTTCCGCCGTTTTCGCAATAAAGAAAAACTAAGTCAGGCACACCGCAAACATGCCTATCAGCGATTGGTTCAAAGCGGATGGAGTCATCAAAAAACCGTTCTAGTAGCACTTCTTTTTAACTTTTTAATGATAGGTCTTGCTTTTGCTGTCACCCAATTTAGCCAACATTCTTTTTGGTTCTTACTCATCGGACTATTAATAGTTTATTCTTTTATCAAAATCGCCGACAAAAGAAAACGATTTGTATGATACAATAATAACCAGCCGATATGACCACAAAATCTGGAAATTATAATAATGATAAATATAGGTTTGGTTTTAACGGCA
>JAIFLP010000044.1 GCA_020049015.1 Bacteroidota bacterium
TATCTTGATATTGGAATATTTAGAGAACTAAAAGATTTGCAATTGTTTAGTACAGTGAAGAAAAGTTTTGATTCTATTGAATGGGCGAATGAAGCCGATATCAATCCAGAAGTGCTATATAGTAAAAGTGTAAAAGAGAAAATTGAATAATAGCATTAGATTTTATTGATTTTCTTCTTTCCTTATTTATTATATATATGCTTTAGTTTCGAAGCAATAATTTTGAAAACTCCTTCTCTTGCAGATATCATCAATTCATATATGAGTTTATTAATTTTTTCATGGAGCGAAAGTTTTTTATGGCTGTGTTTATTTTCAATTAGTTGAATTGGATATTCCAGTATAAAACTATTTACTTTATTCTGGTGCATAAATTCGTTCCATAAAGGATGCAATGTAGTTTTAAATAAGCATGTGCACAATTGTAGTGCTTGTGCAGTTCGAGTTTGTAGTTTTTGTTGATTTATTATATTGATGATTTGTTCCGTTTGCTTTTTATATTTTTCAAGCATGGTATGAATATCGTAAAGCCAAAATAAACGTGCATAGGCATGGTGCGCAGCATGCTGAATTAAATATATCAAACTGTCTGCTTCCGATAATACTGGAACTTCAATTCCTTGAATGTGAACTATTTTTTTTTGTTCGAACAAATGTTTTGTTTCAATAAAATAGGGATGTTCGTATGATAATTGCCAGTGTATTTCAACTATCATGTGGCTTTTTTTATGAATCAGCGTTGCTTCGTAATAGGCATTGCTAAGATATTTGGAATTGATGCGTTTTTTTTCTTTTAGTTCATAGCCTAATTGTTCTAAAATTTGTAATGCGTTATACACATTTTGTTTTTCAAAAAGAAGATCTATATCCCTGCTGTTTCTTTTGGTGTAATTTCCATGAAGTAGTTCCGATAAAACAAAACCTTTTAAAACAATGTAAGCAATTTTATTATCTGATAATGCTGTCTGAATGCGTTTGTATTCGTTAAATACTTGTATCATTCTTATGGTTTCCTGCTGGTGTTCATTGTATAAAGTTTGTTGAACAGAAGCGGGTAGCAGTTGTTTGTTTTCTTTATAATTCTTAGCGTCTATGATATACAATCGGTGCCATTTTCGCAATTGTAAAAATAATTCCCAATGGATGTTTTCTTTAGGCTCAATAAATGTATTCTTTCCCAAAAGAGAAAGTAATAATCTTAATTCTGGTAGTTGAACAGCATAGTTTAACATGATTTAACTCAGCGTAAGTTCTCTAAAAATATCTTCCATTTTTTTATTATGGATGATGTTTTCGGTTTTATCGTTGAGGATGATGCTGCCTTTATTAATTATGATAGTATGGTCGCATATGGCTTCTACTTCTTGCATGATGTGCGTAGAAAGAATGATGGTTTTATTTTTCGAAATATTTTGAATCAGATTTCGTATTTCAATAATCTGATTGGGATCCAAACCAGTAGTGGGTTCATCTAAAATAATAATAGAGGGATCGTGAATTAAAGCCTGGGCCAATCCAACACGCTGCCGGTATCCTTTTGATAGTTTTTTAATGCTCTTGTGTGATTCATTCGTTAAGCCCGTTAATTCTATCATTTCTGATACCCTTTCTTTTTTGTTTTTATTGCATTGGGGGTACAAACTGGCTGCGAAGAGCAGGTATTCCTTTACGTACATATTAAGATACAAGGGATTATGTTCTGGCAAATAACCTATCATACTTTTGAAGGCTATTGGGTTTTGGCTGATCAGTTGATCGTTGATGAGAATTTCTCCGGCATTTTGTCGAATGCTGCCGGTAATTATTTTCATTAAGGTAGATTTACCAGCGCCATTGGGACCAATAAGTCCTGTAATGCAGTTTGCAGGTATTTCTGCTGAAACATCATGGAGTGCTTTTTGTTGACCGTATATTTTGGTAATGTGCTGAATTTTAATAGACATATTCTAATTTTTAGTACACAAAAATAAGATATAAATGGTGAAATAAAAGCATATAAATTTAAATTCAGGATTTAATTAAGAAATATTTTTAATTACCTTTGCATGGTACGAAAATGTTAATAAATATGGTTACTGGAAAAAGAATTGTTATCAAAGAGGCCTTACAATTAAAGGATTTTGGAAGTGAGATAGTAGTAAAAGGATGGGTGCGTACCCGCAGGGGCAATAAAAATGTAGCTTTTATTGCTTTAAACGATGGTACTATCATACATAATATTCAGGTTGTTGTTGATTTAAGTGTCATTAGCGAAGAAATTCTAAAACCAGTTACTACAGGATCGTGTATAGCGGTTAAGGGACAGTTGGTTGCTTCTGTAGGTCAAGGGCAGACAGTTGAGATTCAGGCTAAGGAAATAGAAGTATACGGAACCGCTGATCCTGATACGTATCCTTTGCAGAAAAAGGGACATTCATTGGAATTTTTGAGGGAAATAGCTTATTTACGCCCCCGTACTAATACTTTTGGTGCTGTATTGCGCATCCGTCATGCTATGGCATTTGCCATTCATCAGTTTTTTAATGATAAAGGCTATTATTACCTGCATACGCCAATTATTACCGGATCAGATTGTGAGGGTGCGGGTGCAATGTTTCAAGTAACCACCATGAATTTAAATCAATTGCCAAAAACTCAAGAGGGTGAGA
This sequence comes from Bacteroidota bacterium, assembly GCA_020049015.1. Lineage (GTDB taxonomy): Bacteria > Bacteroidota > Bacteroidia > Bacteroidales > DTGW01 > JAIFLP01. The sequence continues at coordinate 2,649 of JAIFLP010000044.1, forward strand.
TTGATTATAATGAAGACTTTTTTGGAAAAATGACCAGCCTTACTGTTTCCGGTCAGTTAGAAGGTGAATTAGGAGCTTTGGCATTATCGGGTATTTATACATTTGGACCCACCTTTAGGGCTGAAAATTCCAATACACCCCGCCATTTGGCCGAGTTTTGGATGATAGAACCCGAGGTGGCTTTCAATGATATTATTGATAATATGGATTTGGCTGAGGATTTTTTAAAATATCTTATTGCCTATGCCCTTAAAAATTGCATGGACGATCTTAAGTTCCTCAATGAAATGTATGATAAAGAATTGATTGAGCGATTACAATTTGTAGTTGATAACCAATTTGAAAGATTACCGTATACAAAGGGAGTTGAAATACTCATAGCGTCGGGTCAGAAGTTTGAATTTCCGGTGCAATGGGGTATCGACCTCCAATCGGAGCACGAGCGTTATTTGGTTGAAAAGCATTTTAAAAAGCCGGTAATTCTTACCGATTATCCAAAAGATATTAAAGCTTTTTATATGAAGCAAAATGAAGATGGTAAAACGGTAAGAGCTATGGATGTTTTATTTCCCCGCATTGGCGAAATAATTGGTGGTTCTCAGAGGGAAGAAGACTATGATAAGTTAAAAAACCGTATTGAGGAAATGCATTTGCCCGTTAAAGATTTGTGGTGGTACCTTGATACACGTAAGTTTGGTACTGCCCCGCATAGTGGATTTGGATTGGGTTTTGAACGTTTGATACTTTTTGTTACAGGAATGGGGAATATCCGTGATGTGATACCTTTTCCTAGAACTCCTAAAAATGCAGAATTTTAATTTTTACAATGTTAAAACAGGGATTACAACAGAAGTTATTACAAAGATTATCGCCACAGCAAATACAATTAATTAAGCTGTTGGAAATACCTGTTATGGAACTGGAACAACGAATTAAAAAAGAGTTGGAAGAAAATCCATTGCTTGAAGAAGGAGAAAGTAATGATGAGCTTCCAATCCAGCAGGAGCCTGAGCAAAGCATTGATGTAAATGATAACGAGGCCGATAAAGATCCCGATAAAGAGGAGTTTACCATAGACGATTATTTTAGTGATGACGAGTATATACCTTCTTACAAACTAGCATCCAACAATACATCAGCCGATGATAAAAACGAAGAAATCCCTTTTTCAGTAGGAGATAGTTTTCAGGAGAATTTAGAGAAACAATTGGGTGTGCGGTCATTATCTGAGAAGCAAAAACAGATTGCATCTTTTTTAATTGGCAATATTGATGACGATGGTTACATACGCCGCGATCTTGAATCCATTACCGATGATATGGCCTTTTTACAGAATGTATCTGTTACTGTGCTTGAAGTGGAGGAAGTATTGCATATAATTCAGGAATTAGATCCTCCAGGTATTGGTGCGCGCGATTTGCGAGAGTGTTTGTTGCTTCAACTACAAAGCAAAGAATTGCTATATCTGGAAGTAAAGAATGCCATTATTATTATTCGGGATTATTTTGAGGAGTTTATCAAGAAGCACTATGATAAAATCAGCGACAAAATGGATTTATCTGATCAGGATCTAAAAGAGGCCATTGATGAAATAATACATTTAAATCCTAAGCCGGGCAGTTCTTATAGCGATTCTAAATTAGATGTAGCTGAAGTGGTAATACCCGATTTTAGTTTGGATTATAAAGAAGGAGAGTTTTTATTAACGCTGAATTCAAAAAACGTTCCGGAACTTCGAATTAATAAGTCCTACAGTGAAATGATCGAGGGCCATTCTGGAGGTAAAGATCAGAAAAATTTGCAACAAAAAGAATTATTACAGTTTGTAAAACATAAAATTGATTCGGCCAAATGGTTTATTGATGCAATTAAGCAGCGTCAGGAAACACTGATGGTAACCATGTCGGCCATATTGAATCGCCAGAAAGAGTTTTTTACCGATGGGGATGATGCGAAATTACGACCCATGATTTTAAAAGATGTAGCAGAGGATACAGGCTTAGATATATCTACCATTTCGAGGGTAGCTAACAGTAAATATGTTCAAACCCATTTTGGTAATTATCCATTAAAATATTTCTTTTCGGAAGGAATGCAAACCGATTCTGGAGAAGAAGTTTCTACAAGAGAAATAAAAAAGATATTGATGGAATGCATATCAAATGAAAGCAAGAAAAAGCCTTTGCCCGATGACAAATTGGCTGAAATATTAAATGAAAAGGGTTATCCTGTTGCCCGTAGAACTGTTGCTAAATACCGGGAACAACTAAATATTCCGGTAGCCCGGTTACGAAAGGAATTATAAATGAATTCACGATTTTTTCATTTTCTTGCTAAAGCAATTTCTTATTTGGGTCATCCAATGTTAATGCCAGTATATGGGTTAACTGTTTTGTTTTTGTTTTTACCTTCTTTGCAATATTTATCTTTTCAAGGATTAAAAGTAATCTTTTTGATAGTAGCTTGTGGAACCGTTTTATTTCCATTACTCTTTGTACCTTTTTATATATTGCAAGGATCGATAAAAAGTGTTGAAATGAATGACCGCAAAGAGCGTATTTTTCCATTGCTCATAACCTTTATCTTTTATTTTTCTACTTGGTATTTTCTTTACCGCATTCCCAATATGCCGCTTATAATAACCGGATTTATTATGGCTTCTACTGTATCGGTTTTTTTTGCATTGCTCATTACTACATTTTGGAAAATAAGTCTACATGCTATGGGTGCAGGAGGTTTGATAGGTTTAATAATGTATTTATTATTGTTTCTTTCTTTCGGTGATTATAAGGTAATGGTTTTAGTATTATTGATAGCCGGATTGATAGGAAGCGCTCGTTTATATTTAAAAAAACATGAGCCCGCTGAATTATATGCGGGCTACATGTTAGGATTTCTTTCCGTATTTATTACTATACCAGCTATTTATTTCTGATCATTTTTAATTCTTATTTTATTTCTAATTATCCTCTTTTTAATTATAATTTCACCGGCATAAGCTATATAGTACATTATTGGGATGAATACTAAAGTTAATATAGTTGCAAACGATAGACCAAAAATAATAGTCCATGATAATGCTCCAAAAAATGTTGCGCTATCACCGCCAAAGTGAATATTGGGATTAAAATTAGTAAATAATCCTACAAAATCGATATTCAGACCGAAAGCTAAGGGGATTAAACCTAACATTGTTGTCGCTGCTGTTAGAACTACTGGTGTCATACGGGTTTTACCCGCTTCAATTATGGCTTCGCGGGTGCTTTTTCCACGACTCTTAATAACATCGGTAAATTCAACCAGCAAAATACCATTTCTAACTACTATTCCTGCAAGTGCTACAATACCAATTCCAGTCATTATAATACTAAAAGCCATGTCAAAGATCACAAATCCGAGTAATACCCCAATAATACTGAATAAAATTTCAGAAATTATAATCAAAGGTTTTGACAATGAATTGAATTGTGATATAAGTAAGAAAAGTATTAACATTATAGAAAGTAGCATGGCTCCACCTAAAAATGCTGATGATTCTGCCTGATCTTCTTTCTCGCCGGTAGTAATAATTTCAATATCGTCGCTTTTAGGGAAGGCTATAATAGCTTTTTCAATTTTAGCGTTTACTTCATTGGGAGTATGACCAGTTAATACATTTGAGCTTATGGTAATTACCCGTTTAAGATTATTGCGCTTTATACCTCCGTAAGTGTTTTCATAATGTATTTTAGCTACCGAAGATAGCGGAATTTGTCTTAATAAACCGCTATTCATATCCCTGTAGGTAATTTTTAAATTGAGCATGCGGTCAATGTTTTCTCTCTGGTATTCATTGAAGCGAAGCTGAATTGGATATTGGTCTTCTCCATCGCGGTATTTTGAAATCTCTTTTCCAAACATGGCAGTGCGGATTTCCATACCTATCTGAGCAGAAGATATCCCTTCACGATTGGCACGTTCGCGATCAATATCAATAATAATTTCCGGTTTGTTGTTTTCAAAATCGCTTTTCAGTTTTTCTATACCGGCAATGTTTGTAGAATCGAGGTACCTGATGAAATTATTAGAAGTAGAAATCAACTTATCCAAATCTTCACTGCTTATTTCAATATTTATAGGTTTTCCAACAGGTGGTCCCATGTTTTCTTTTGTAACGCTTATTTCGGCACCAGGAATATCGGTTACAGCAAGTCTTATTTTGTCCATCAGTTCTGTAGTGGAAGCTCCTTTTCTTTTGATATACTCAACAAAATTAATGGTAATTTTACCTTTATTAGAAGTTTTAATTCCTGAATCGAACATGGATTCCGAAGCTCCTAAAGCAATATTTGAAATTACTGATTCAATCAATGGATTGCTATCTCCTACTGCATTATATATTTTATTTTCTACTATGCGGGTAACTGAATCTGTTACATTAACATCAGTACCTACCGGTAATTTTATATATATAAATGCACTATTAGGTTCTCCTTCAGGGAAAAAAACTACTTTAGGTTTGCTGATACCTGTTATTATAAATGAAGCAATTAGTAATGCCACTAATCCACCTAAGTAATAATATGGACGGTTTTTATAAAGTGTATGACGAATTACTTTTTCGTAGAAATTCAAAATAGCAGGTATAGCTTTTTGCTGGAATTTTTCTAAAACTTTATATCCATAAAGATTGTGCAGTAGATATGAAATGGCAATGAATAGAGTTAGATTTGCAAAAGCAGGTAGGCCTGCTATATGACTTAGTATTCCTACACCTGCAATAATACCAGCTATTTTGTAAATTCTTTTTCTATAGTATAATCTTTCTTCATCGTCGTCATGTTTCATAAAATCAACAGCAAAAACAGGGTTAATTATATATGCTACAATAAGTGAAGCAAAAAGTACGATTATAAGTGTTATAGGTATGAAAAACATAAATTTTCCTACTACTCCAGGCCAAAATGCTAGAGGAACAAACGGAGCAATAGTAGTAAGCGTACCGGTTAAAATAGGAAGAAAAACTTCGCCTGCTGCATATTTTGCGGAGTCTACAATATTCATTTTTTTCTTTTTGTAAATGCGATGCGTGTTTTCAATAACTACTATGGCATCGTCAACAACAATACCTAACGCGAAAATAAAAGAAAACATTACTAGCATGTTCATAGTAAAATCTATTCCGGGCATTACAATATACGATAAAGCCATAGAAAGTGGCACCGATAAACCTACGAATATGGCATTGGTTAAACCCATAAAAAACATCAATACTAAGGTAACCAAAATAAAGCCTATCAATATAGTATTATTGAGGTCGTTGAGACTAGTGCGGGTATATTTAGACATATCTCCCGTTATCACAATATCAAGATCTTTAGGAAATTTTTCTTTCTTAAGTTTATCATTGATACTAATAATTTTATCAGCAGCTTCAATTAAATTTTGACCACTTTTTTTAACTACGTTGAGAGTTATAACATTTTTGCCATCCAGTCGGGAAAAACTTTCTTGGCTTTTATATTGATCCTTAATAGTTGCAATGTCTTTTAATCTAACTGTTGCTCCACTTCCCGAATGGAATATTAAATTTTCAAGCGTTTGAATGTTTTTAAATTCTCCATCAATTCTAATGGAGCGTGTCATTCCATGCATATCAATACTTCCGCCCGAAATGGTTTTATTTTCATATGCAACCGCTCTCTCAATATCTCCAAAAGTTACACTGGCTGCTTGCATTTTGTACATGTCAACATCAATTTGAATTTCTCTGTCTAATGCACCAACAATATCAACGCGGGTTATTTCTTTTAAGGATTCTATTTTGTCTTGTAATACTTCAGCATATTGTTTTAATTTAGCCAGATCATAATTGCCCGATACATTTATATACATAATGGGTATTTCTGCAAAGTCAATTTCAATTACATCTGGATCTTTTAACAAATCGTTAGGTAGGTCAGGCAATGTTTTATCAACCGCATCTTTTACTTTTTGTTTGGCATCAGAAATCTCTATGCCAGTGTTAAACTCAATTACAATTGAAGAGTAATCCTGTACTGAATTACTGGTTATTTTTTTAACGCCACTAATAGATTTGATGTTTTTCTCAATGGGTCGTGTTACTAAATTCTCTATATCTGTAGGTGAAGTACCCGGATAGATTGTACTGACTATAAAGGTGGGTATAACAATTTCAGGAAATTGTTCTTTTGGAATATCATTGTATGCTTTCAAACCGAATACTACAAGAATAAATACCAAAACATAAATACTTACTTTATTGTCAATGGCAAAACTGGTTGGTTTGAATTGTTTGAATTTCTTTTCCATAACGTAATTATTTTTTTAAATTCTTTAGAATTTTATCTTTTGACCATTTTCAAGGTCTAAATGTCCTACTGTAACCAATTTGTCGCCTGCTTGTAAACCCGATTTGATTTCGGTAACTCCGTTAAAATTAATTCCTAATTGAACAGGTGTTTTGCTTGCTACGAATGATTCTCCCGATGCTTTGGCTGTAAAAACATAATACCCTGATGGGTCTTTTAATATATAACTCATTGGAATACTTATACCGTTTTCTTTTGTGTAATCGTTTATGCGAAGCATGCACACCATATTGGCCTTTAATTGGGGCATGGATTGTGTGAGAGAAACTTCAACAACAAATGTTCTGTTAATGGCATTAATATATCTGCTGCTAAAACTGATGCGTGCATCGGCTTCTTTATCAATATCTGGGAAATACACTCTTACATCATCACCCGCTTTTACTTTTGAAGAATAGCCTTCAGCTACTTCAGCGGATACTTTTAATTTATTAAAGCTAATTATTCGAAATGCGGGTAGCATTGGATTGGTTGGTTGACCTACTTTAAGGTTCAATTCTTCAATGGAACCGTTTATTGGAGATTTAACCAAGCTCATTTCAATTTGCTCTTTCAATGATTTGATGCGACCTTCCATTGCTTCTTTATTATTTTTAGCTGATAAAAACTGTACTTCCGATCCTATTTTTTGTTCCCACAGTTTTTTTTGCTTTTCGAAAAGTTCATTTATAAATTGATAGGATGTTTCTAATTCTTGCAAACCTTTTTGAAGTATAGCATCATCTAATTTTGCTAATATTTGTCCTGTGCTTACTTGTTGACCGCTGCTAACATATATTTTTTCTACTGTTCCGGGTATTTTTGTAAATACGGCTAAGTTTTCATCACCGTCGAGTTTACCTTGCACTTCAATGTAATGTTTAAAAGTGTTGGTTTTTATTTCTTGTACCGCAATGCTTTTAGCACTTTTATCCTCATTCAAGCTGCTATCTCCTTTCAGGCTAGCTTCTAAAGTTTCTATTTTCTGATTGATCTCATCGCGTTGTGCTTTTAACGAAGTTATTTGCTCCGATACTGGTTTTTCTCCACAAGATACCAGCATAAATATACCAGTAATAACTGTAATGCTTTTAATAATTTTTTTCATACTCTTATGATATTATTTTGTTAATTTTTCTAATTTTGATTTGGCTGAAACCAAGCTGATGATTCCATTATAATAAGCTGATTGCACGTTTAAATACTGACTTTGAGCTTGTGATAATTCCATGCTACTAGCCATTCCTTCCAAAAATTTTATGCGGGTTGTTTCATAAATGCGTTTGGATATTTCAATATTGAATTTATTGCTATGGTATTGACTTAGGGCTGTTAGAAAGTTAGAACGGGCTTCATCGTAACTTAAAATTAAGCCGTCAGTTACTTGTTTTTTATTTATTTGCGCTTTTTCATATTCTAAACTAGCTTGTTTTACTTTTGCGTAGCGCATTCCAGAACTAAAAATAGGAATGCTTATATTCACACCAATCATATCTTTGGGTGTAAAAGTGAAGGCTTTATCATTAAAGTTTTCTTGATGATTATAGAATGCTACCATATCTGGTAAGTATGCCGATCGATTGTAATTCAAATTTAGTTTCATTAGTTTTTCTTGTGTGCTCATTAATCGATATTCAACATTGTTTTCAACATTAAAGTTTTGCAATAGTATAGCTTCGAAAGCAGGGTCGTTAACGATGGTTCCTAATGTGTCAGTTAATTGTATTTTATCATGCAAATTCATACCTATTTGAAATTTAAGTAATGATTTTGTGATTTCTTTTTGGCGATTTAGGAGTTGCGATGTAGCTTCTAATATAGATACTTGTAGACTGATTTGGTCTACGGTAGTAGCATCAATAAAGCCTTGAGAAAGAACCGCTTCAGATTCTTTTAATAAGTTTTTCGTGGCATATAAAATAGAATCAATTATTATTGAATTCTCTGCTGCAATAATTGAAAGATAGTAAGAATTAGTTACCGATTCAGTAATGTCGTTTTTGGATTTGGTAATGGCAAGTTCTGATAAACCTTTATAAACCCTTGAGGTTTGCAATCCTACCAAATAAGCACCACTAAATAGCAATTGCGAAGCACTAATATCTAACGTCGAGCTCCAGCGTAAGTCTTCAACTGCTTTATCAAGAATTGATGATTGCACTGACTGAGGCAAAGTATCCAATCCAGGAATCTGTCCACCAATGAATCCTTTAATAATTTCAGGAACGCTTAACATATAGGAATAAGCATATTTAGCATTTACTTGAGGTAATCCGATAGCCGTTGTTTCCCACACTTTCATTTTGGCTTTTTCAAAATCGAGTTCGCTGTTTTTTAAAACAGGACTGTTGGTAAGTGCAAATGTAATGGCCTCATTTAAACTAAGGGATTTTATGCTATCGCCTTGTGCTTTCAATGTTACAGTTCCCCATAAAACTAAACATGTGGTTAATAATAAAATGTATCGGTTCATATTCTAATAATTAATTATTTTGCTTTAATACTTGTTCATTAAAAAAATTCAAGCCTCTTTCAGATGCTATTCCTCTAATATGATATTTAAAAAGTTCGTTAAAAAAATGTTTGTCGTGAAATTGATTGAAGTTGTAATAGGCATTGTCGTATGATGCTTCAAAACGGATAACCTGTATTTTTGCAATTACTTCTTCGTCCATATCATCCCGATAAAAGCCTTCTGATTTGCCTTTTTTTAAGTTAGCCAGTATCCATTCATACATATTTTCCAGCTTGCGTCGGGCATAGTTTCTAAAAACATCTGGATAGTATTTTTTGAGATCATATTCGGTAGCCGGATTGTATTCTCTCACCATTTCATTCATTTTGGTAAAAACGGCAATCAATTCTTCCAAGGCATTCATGCCTTTTTGTGATATTTCATCAAATTCCTTGCACTTACTATCTATTTCACTTTCAAAAACCAATTTTACCATTTCAGCTTTGTCGCAAAAATACTGGTATAGAGTTTTTTTCGACATACCCAATTCCCTCGCAACATCGTCCATAGTAACGCTTTTTATACCATATTTCATGTATAAGTGCTTTACTTGCTGAATGATATTTTTTAACTCTTCGTTCATGGCGCAAAAATAGACAATAAAAACTATAAACACTATTTATATAAAAAAAGTTTCCTCAGTTTAAAAATATTT
>JAIFLP010000025.1 GCA_020049015.1 Bacteroidota bacterium
TGATTAATCAAGCAATTGATAATATCGAAACCAAAGACATGCCTAAAACTTGGCTGGTACGTGCTAAAGTATACAATGCATTGGGAATAACTGTGGTTCCTGAATTTTTTGCTTTGGTTGAAAATCCATTGAATATTGCATACGAATCTGTTTTGAAGGCTGGAGAGCTCGATACAAAAGCCAAATTCAAAGAAGATATTGGAACATTCGTAGATGATTTGAATAAAGTAGTTTTCCAAAAAGGAGTTGATGCGTATCAAAAAGGTGAGTATAAAATATCGATGGATATGTTTGAATTGGGAGTTAAAATACGCTCTCACGCTACCTATGCAAGTTTGGGAGCCGATACAGGATTAATATTCAATGCAGGTTTTGCGGCTTATCTTAATAAAGATTATCCAAAAACAATAAAGTATCTGAGCCAGACAATTGCTATGAACTACGCGCCAGTATCGCAGTACAACATGATAGCTACAGCTTATCTTGAAATAAAAGATACCACCAATGCTATTGAATATTTAAATAAAGGTAACAAGCTTGATCCTTCTGATTATAACATTATTATATCATTGGTTAATGTGTATATTGCAAAAGATCCAGCCAAAGCAATTGAGTTCATTCAATTGGCAAAGAAATCAGATCCAGGAAATCACATGTTGTTTTATGCCGAAGGATATGCTTATTCTAAAGCCAAAAATTTTGATAAGGCATCTGAAGCTTATATGAAATCGGCCGAGATTAAGCCTGGTTTCTTTGATGCATATTACTGGAGTGGTATTATGTACTTTAATGAAGGTATCGACTTGAATAATTCAGCTGCTTTGGAAAAGGACAATAAAAAGGCATCAGCATTGCTTGATAAAGCAAATGATTTTTTCAATAAATCAATTAGTCCTTTAGAAAAAGCATTGGAAATTAACCCAGAAAGTTTAGAAGTATTGGAATCTTTAAAAACTTTATATTATCGTTTGCAAATGAATGATAAATATAAGGTAGTAAAAACAAAATTAGATTCGATGAAGCCTAAGAAATAGGGTAAAAGATATAAAGCGGCGTTAGGATTATCTTAACGCCGTTTTTTTGTTTGCTTTTGGTCTACTTAACATAATATTAATTATATGAATTTTATATATACGATAAAATGTTCTTTCTTATTTAGTCTTTGAATCATTAAAATGCTGCCACTTGGTTAGTTTGGGTTCAATTACAAACTTGCAATATGGCTGATCTTTATTATTACGGAAATAATTCTGATGGTAAGTTTCGGCTTCATAAAAAGTTTCATTCTCTTTCAACTCTGTAACAATTCTATCCTTAAACTTCTTACTTTTTTCCAAACTATTAATATAATTTATGATATGATCTTTTTCAATTTCGTTGTTATAGAAAATTATAGATCGGTATTGCGTACCTACGTCATTTCCTTGACGGTTTGGAGTTGTTGGATCATGAATCATAAAAAACACCTGTAATAGTTCATCTAAACTCACTTTTTCAGTGTTATAAACAATCTTTACCACCTCAGCATGCCCTGTAGATCCATTACAAACTTCACGATACGCAGAGTTTTTAACATGTCCTCCCGCATATCCCGATATTACATCCTGAACACCGGGTACTTCTGAAAAAACCGCTTCAAGACACCAAAAACAACCCCCTCCAATTATTATAGTCTTCATATTTCTAGCTGTTACGGAATGAAACATTCCAATTAAAATGACAAATAACAATGTTTTTTTTACTAAATGTGCCATATAATACACTTGTTATAAGAGTAGAAACAAAATATCGGTTAATTAGTTCTACCTTTGCATTGAAAAATTGAGATATGATAGCAATAGGAAAATACAATCAATTAAAAGTAAAAAAAACAGTAGATTTTGGTGTTTACCTTTATGGAGGCGATGATTTGGAAATACTACTACCCACCAGATATGTACCAGAAAACACTGAAGTAGATGATGAATTGGAAGTTTTTATATACAACGATTCTGAAGACCGCATTATAGCCACCACAGAGCGTCCGCTAGCACAGGTAGGCGATTTTGCTTTTCTTAAAGTTGTTGGTCAACACCAAGCAGGAGCTTTTCTCGACTGGGGCTTGCTTAAAGATTTGTTTGTGCCCTTGAGCGAACAAGCAAAAGCAATGAAAATAGGTAACTATTATGTAGTGTATGTTTATTTAGACCGCATTACCCAGCGTATTGTTGCATCTTCGAAGATTGAAAAATATTTGGATAATGAGCCTGTGGATGTTAGCGAAGGTCAGGAAGTTGAAATCACAGTATATGATGAAACACCCATGGGTTATAAAGCTGTTGTAAATAATAAATTTTCAGCAGTTCTTTATTCCAATGAGGTTTTTATCAACATCCAACTCGGAATGAAATTACCCGCTTATATTAAAAAAATAAGGGAAGATGAAAAAATTGATTTGAGCATACATCCTAAAGGATATGATGCGATATTACCATTAAGCGACAAAATATTACAATATATTAAACAGCAAGGGGGCGAAATAAATATAACTGACCACTCCCCTGCCGAAGAAATTTACGCAGCATTTGGTATAAGTAAAAAAATGTATAAAAAAGCGTTGGGCAACCTTTATAAGCAAAAAATGATTGTACTTAATGAGAAAAATGTCCAACTCAATAAATAAAAGCTTGTCATTTAATGAATAAAAAATTATAATTGTAAAATATATTAAAACGGTAGATGGTGAATAAAGGAATGAAAAAGCAAAAACGTTTGGTATTTTTTATAGCATTAATTGCCGCAACCGGCGGTTTATTATTTGGATTTGATACAGGAGTTATTTCTGGTGCTATAATGTTTCTTAGAGATGATTGGGGTTTGATGCAGCATCAGGTTGAATGGATCATTGCATCACTCATGATAGGCGCCGTTATTGGAGCAGCTTTTAGTGGAAAATTGGTTGATTCCATTGGAAGAAAATATACTATTATCATCATAGCCATATTATTTGCCTTGGGTTCATTAGGATCGGCATTTGCGCCTTCATTTAATTTTCTAGCATTAAGCAGGGTTGTTATTGGAATTGCTGTTGGAATGGCCTCATTTACTGTTCCTCTTTATATAGCCGAAATATCGCCAGCTAGAAATAGAGGAGCCTTGGTTTCGTTAAATCAATTAATGATCACTATAGGGATTCTATTATCGTATTTAAGTGATTTGGCACTGGTTAACGTTAGCGATAATTGGCGCTGGATGTTTTTTGTGGGACTGTTTCCCGCATTGGTTTTATTGATTGGAATGCTGGGATTACCCAAGACACCTCGCTTTTTGATGTCGAAAGGTCGCGAAAAAGAAGCCCGTGAAACACTTGCCAAATATGAAGATGCCGCAGTTATTGATGAAGTAATGTTGAAAATGAAAATCGACATGGATTTGCTATCTTCTCAAAAGAAATCGTGGAAAGATATTTTTAATTCATGGATGATAATGCCCTTTATTATAGGCATTGGCATTATGTTTTTTCAACAATTTATAGGGATCAATGTGTTTATTTACTATGGTCCCATGATATTTGAAATGGCCGGCTTTCAAGATAATTACATTGCAATTGCTACTGCTATTAGCATTGGTTTTGTGAACGTATTCTTCACATTTGTTGCCATGGCATATATTGATCGTATAGGCAGAAAAAAACTATATAATATTGGTCTCACAGGCATGATAATCTCTTTGACATTATTAGGCTATTTCTTCTATGAACATCAAATGTTTGAAGAGCATTTAAAAATTCTTGTTGTAGTTTTCACCTTAAGCTTTGTTGCATTTTTCGCTATAAGCTTGGGTCCCATAGCTTGGCTAATTATTTCAGAAATATTTCCTTTAAAAATACGTGGTCTTTCTATGAGTATAGCCACCCTTTCCCATTGGTTGTTTAACGGAATTGTATCCTATACATTTCTAAAAATATCAGCTTTTTTTACCAGCGAGAAAATGCAAATCATTTCAAAAGGTGAAATTACGGTTAATCCGGCAGGAGCTTTTTGGTTTTATGCTGCCATAGGGGTATTGGGATTGATATTTGGGAAATATTTTTTACCGGAGACCAAAGGTCGTACCTTAGAAGAGATTGAAGAACACTGGAGAAAACGGAAAAATCCAAAAGATTTATAAATTATTAAAAAAAAATAATTGATAGTTTAACCATTTTTAAATTTAAACCGTATAATTGCAAAAAATATTTGTTTGTTTTTTATGGGAAAGATTAATAAAGTAGTAAGTTATCAAAACTTGACGCCGGATTTGTTGGAAGCGTTACAGAAGAAGTATCCAGATGGTTACCAAAATCATGTTATGAAAGTTCAGACCAACGGGGACAATCACTTTTTTGCTGTTACTTTAGACGTAGCTGAATTCAGTTATTTGATTAAAGTGCCTGTTAAAATTGATGCACATCCTGAAGAGATTGATGAAAAGGATTATAGTGGAGGGGAAGATGATTTTTCAAGTGCTCCGGGCGCCGATGACTATGCCGAAGATTCATCTGAAGAAGATGTAGAAAACATACCAGATAATGAAGATTAAAAAAAAACACGGGTTCAACGCCCGTGTTTTTTTACCTACTCGCCTACCCGTCTAAACAATCGAAGCAATATAATCACCCGCTTCAGTAGTTGAAATATACTTATCAGGATTGATATCAATGGTTACTTTTCCTTCAGCCAAAGCTTTATCAACTGCATTTTTGATTGCAATACCTGCCTCATAAATATTTAAATAATCCAACATCATAGCCGCAGCTAAAATGGTAGCATAAGGATTGGCTATATTTTTTCCTGCCGCTTGAGGATATGAACCATGTATAGGTTCAAAAAGAGCGACCCCACTACCTACAGAAGCCGAAGGAAGCAGACCAATTGAACCAGTCAATACAGAAGCTTCATCTGTTAATATATCACCAAACATATTTTCTGTAACAATAACATCAAAATAAGCCGGCCATTGAATTAATTTCATGGCAGCATTATCCACAAACATATAATCTACCGTAACATCAGGATAAGATGGTTCCATTTTCTTAACGGTATCTCTCCACAAACGTGAAGTTTCTAATACATTGGCTTTATCTACCAGCGTAAGTTTCTTTTTGCGGTTGCGCGCTGATTCAAAGGCCAATTTAGCGATGCGTTGAATTTCTTCAACACTATAACTACAATTGTCGAAAGCGACAGTGCCATCTTGATTGCGACCTTTTTCACCAAAATAAATACCACCGGTTAATTCGCGATACACAACCAAATCAACTCCTTCTAATAAATGATTTTTCAATGGAGATTGATTGAAAAGCAAAGGAAAAGCAGAAACCGGACGGATATTTGCATACAAGCCCAAAGTCTTTCTAATTTTTAATAATCCTTGTTCTGGTCTTACCTTCGCATTAGGATCATTATCAAACCTAGGATGACCAACAGCACCTAACAAAACAGCATCGGAAGCCTGACACAATGCGATGGTTTCGTCGGGAAGTGGATTCCCTGTTTTATCAATAGCAACGGCACCAATTAAGCCTTCGTTGAATTCGAATTTTAGCTCATATTTTTTTTCAACAGCTTTCAGAACCTTTATAGCCTGAGCAATAACATCGGGACCAATACCATCGCCCGGTAAAACAGCAATTTTATAAGTATTCATATTCAATATAAATTATCAAAAATTAAAAAATAACATGTGTTTTTTCAAAAGCTTCAACTTTATCTTTTTTAGAAAGTAAGAATTCGATATCATCTAAACCCTCTATCAAACAAAGCTTTTTGTAATTGCTGATCTCGAATTTTTCGGTTTTATTCAAGGCAAGAATACTGATGCTCTGATTTTGAATATCAACCTTAACTTCAGTAGCAGGATTTTTTGCTATTTCAGCAAATAAATCAGCTAAAAAGCCTTCAGAAACAACTACAGGTAGTAAACCTATATTGAGAGAATTTCCTTTAAAGATATCAGCAAAGAAACTTGAAACTACTACTCTGAAACCGTGGTCGTATATAGCCCAAGCAGCATGTTCACGACTAGAACCACTACCAAAATTTTTACCCCCAACTAAAATCTGGCCTTTATAAGTGGGATTATTTAGGATAAAATCTTTTTTTGGTTGGTTGTTATCATCATACCTCCAATCGCGAAAAAGATTGTCGCCAAATCCTTCACGATTAGTAGCCTTTAGAAAGCGTGCAGGGATTATTTGATCGGTATCAACATTCTCAATATTGATGGGCACACAAGAAGACTGAACAATATTTAATTTTTCCATAACATCACATCAATTAAAATTACAATAATTCACGAACATCGGTTATTTTACCGGTAATAGCAACCGCAGCAGCGGTAATTGGACTTACCAGTAAGGTGCGGGAACCTGGACCCTGACGACCTTCAAAGTTTCTATTAGAAGTTGAAACACAATACTTACCCTTTGGCACCTTATCTTCGTTCATAGCAAGACAAGCAGAACAACCTGGTTGACGGAATTCAATACCCGCATCTTCGAATATTTTCACCAAACCTTCGGCGATAGCTTGTTTTTCTACTTGTTTAGAACCGGGAACAATGTACATTCTGATGTTTTCAGCTTTTTTACGACCTTTTACAACTTTTGCAACTTCGCGTAAATCCTCAATACGACCATTGGTGCAACTTCCAATAAACACATAATCAATTTGCTTACCCAATAATTTTTCACCAGCAGTAAAACCCATATATTCCAATGCCTTTGTATTAGACTCATTAGCAGGAATTGGTTTAGATATTTTTATACCCATTCCAGGATTAGTGCCATAAGTAATCATGGGTTCGATATCAGAAGTTTTATAATTCAATTCCATATCAAACTTAGCATCGGAATCGGAATATAACGTTTTCCAATAAGCCAAAGCCTTATCCCAATCAGCACCTTTAGGCATAAACTCCCTACCCTTCATGTAATTGAAAGTGGTTTCGTCGGGTGCAATTAAACCGCCCCTCGCTCCCATTTCAATACTCATGTTACAAATAGTCATTCTGGCTTCCATTGATAAAGCACGAATGGCAGAACCTGCATATTCAACAAAATAACCAGTTGCGCCACCAGCAGTAAGTTCTGCAATGATATAAAGAATAATATCTTTTGAAGTAACACCTTTTGGTAACTCACCATCGATAGTAATTCTCATAGTTTTTGGCTTCGATTGCAATAAACATTGTGAAGCAAATACCATTTCAATTTCACTGGTTCCAATACCGAAAGCAATAGTACCAAAGGCACCATGAGTAGCCGTATGACTATCACCACAAACAATGGTCATACCCGGTTTGGTAATACCCAATTCAGGACCGATAACGTGAACAATACCTTGATAAGGATGATTCATACCATATAGGTTGATACCATTCTTTTCACAATTATCAGTTAACTTTTGTACCTGTAAACGAGATAACTCCTCCTTAATTGGAAGATGTTGATCGATAGTTGGCACATTATGATCGGGTGTAGCCACTACCTGTTTAGGTCGGAAAACCTGAAGCTTGCGGGTATATAAACCCTCAAAAGCAACCGGACTCGTAACCTCATGAATCAGGTGTTTATCGATATATAAAATCGAAGGACCATCAGGGATGGTATCAACGATATGGGCATCCCATATCTTTTCAAATAACGTTTTTCCCATTGTATTAATTAGCTTTTAAACATTTTGACACTGCATCTAAGAATGCTTCTACTGAAGCCGTAACCACATCGTAATTAGCACCAAAACCAAAATAATGCACTCCATTATATTCAATTTCAATATGCACTTTACCCATATCATCGCTGCCGCGAGTTATAGCCTGAACTAAGTATTCTTCAAGCTTAACTTTTTCCTTAATAATTTTACGTACTGCATTCATTGCAGCATCTACTGGCCCCACACCTTTTTCACTTTCGGTATAATCTTTTCCATTATATGAAATGGTAAGCGTAGCCGTTGGAATGGTTTGCTTGCCGCAAATTACTTGTAAGTGTTTAAGAACAAGGTTTTTATCATGACTGCGTTTTTCTTCACCTAAAATAATTAATAAATCATCATCCTGAATGTCCTTTTTCTTATCGGCATAATTCAAGAATTTGTCATACACATCATCCAATTCCTCTTTTGACAGGGTAAAACCTAAATTATCCAAACGGTGTTTTAAAGCAGCACGACCACTTCGAGCAGTAAGAATAATAGAAGACTCATTGATACCCACATCTTGAGGATCGATAATTTCGTAGTTTTCGCGATTTTTCAAAACGCCATCTTGGTGAATACCAGAAGAATGAGCGAAAGCATTTCTACCTACAATAGCCTTATTGGCCTGAACTGGCATGCGCATCAAACGGGAAACCATTTTACTGGTACCCATAATTTTCTTTGAATTGATACCCGTAGTAAGATTGACATCCTTTCTGCACTGCAAAATCATGGCAATCTCTTCTAAGGAAGTATTACCTGCTCTTTCGCCTATGCCATTGATAGTTACCTCGGCCTGACGGGCACCATTCATAATACCAGCAAGCGTATTAGCAGTAGCCATACCTAAATCGTTATGACAATGCGTAGAAATGATGGCCTTATCAATATTTTTAACATTTTCCTTCAAGAATTTAATCTTGCGACCATATTCTTCAGGGATACAATATCCGGTAGTATCTGGAATATTAACCACTGTAGCACCAGCAGCAATTACTGCTTCAATAACGCGAGCCAAATATACATTATCAGAACGACCAGCATCCTCGGCATAAAACTCTACATCTTCAACAAAAGATTTAGCATATTTAACAGCCTCTATAGCCCTTTCGATGATTTCTTCCTCGTTAGACTTTAATTTATACACAATATGATAATGAGAAGTCCCAATACCCGTGTGGATACGAGGATGTTTCGCATATTTAAGCGCATCGGCAGCTACCTCTATATCTTTTTTAACCGCACGGGTTAAAGCGCAAATAGTAGGATTATTAACCGCTTTGGAGATTTCGACCACAGAATTAAAGTCGCCCGGGCTGGAGATAGGAAAACCAGCCTCAATAACGTCAACACCCAAAGCCTCAAGCGCTTTAGCAACTTCAATTTTTTCAACGGTATTTAACTGGCAACCAGGTACCTGTTCGCCATCTCTCAAAGTAGTATCAAAAATTAGAACTTTATCTTTTGACATAATTTTAAATTTTAGAATGAACCAATAAACTCAATAAATGTTTGATTTTATTCGAAGTGCAAAGAAAAGAAATATTTTTAAATAATTATAAATAATTATAAATAAGCACTACAGAATGTATGAAAATAGAAGCTACATCCCCCCTTGGGGAGCAAATAGCGGGTAAAATATATTAATTTATTAAAAATCATAATCTTAAGTTATAAAACAAAAAAAGTGCAGGATAATTTCCTGCACTTTTTTTAAGATAATAATATCTAACAGGAAATCAAGACATATCGCTACCGAGTAGTAGTAAACCACCGATAAGAAGACTTGATATAATGCTAGAATTTTTTATCATAATGAGGCAAAGATAATTAATTTTTCTTTAAAAAGAAAAAAAAGTATAAAAAGATTATCGGATGAAGTAAACATTAGCATGAAAAGCTTTATAATAATTAGAAAAGAATTGATTATCTTTGTTTTGTATATAAATTAAAAGATTAAAAGCAGAAGGATGTCTGATATCATAATGGATAGTTTTGAAGAATATTTTCGTCAGGGTGAACCCAATCAAGCAGAAAAAGCAAAAATATGGAAAACAGCAATTGGCCTGCAACAAGTTGATGGATTAGTACCATCTGCTTATTTAATTGATACTGCAAAGCAAAACATTGAAGGCAATATTTCTATAGAAGATGTAAAACAGCGAATTGATAATTACTACCTACACCATACGGTTAAAGACCCCCAAACCCGCACAGAAGAAGCGGATAAAGTTTCTGCGCGTATTGCCGAAATATTAAGTGAGCAAGCATTTACATTTTCACCCATTGAATACCTAAGCATTCACCGCAGGTTGTTTCAGGAATTGTATCACCATGCGGGAAAAATACGAGATTATAATATTACAAAACAGGAATGGATTTTAAACGGAGAAACAGTTATGTACGCGAGTGCGGAGAGCATACAAGCTACCTTGGAGTACGATTTTGAAGTAGAAAAAAAGTTTCTTTATAATAGTCTGAATAAGCAGGAAATTATTGAACATATAGCCTATTTTATAAGTAGTTTATGGCAAATCCATATATTTGGTGAAGGCAACACCCGAACAACAGCAGTTTTTTTAATAAAATATCTACGCAAACTTGGCTATAAAGAAGTAAACAACGACCTGTTTGCTGAGCATTCGTTTTATTTCCGCAATTCATTAGTGCGAGCCAATTATGAAGATTTATCAAAAGGTATACACAGAACAGAAAAATATCTGATTTATTTTCTTTCAAATTTATTATTAGGAGAAAATAATACACTTAGAAACAGGGAATTGCATGTAAATTATATTGATACTATTTCAAAGTAGGAAGATGTAAAATTTGAAAGAATAAGCAATATGAACATTGAAGAATTAAGAAGTTTATGTTTATCGCTAAAAGGAACTGAAGAGAAAATGCCCTTTGACGACAGAACCCTTGTCTTTACAGTAAAAGGAAAGATGTTTTGTTTAACCGATGTTGAAGATTTTGAATTTATCAATTTAAAGTGTGATCCGGAAGAAGCGATTGAATTGCGCGAAAAGTATGAAGAAGTAATACCCGGCTATCACATGAACAAAAAGCATTGGAACAGCATTAAAACCGAGGGGAATATTACAAGCGAAACACTGAAAGAATGGATACTAAAATCCTATACACTTGTAATCGCTACACTACCGAAAAAGTTGCAGCAGGAACTCTCCTAGGCTGATGATGAGATTGTGAGATATGAAATTTGAACACCATCAAAGATGTCAGGGCTAACGCCCCTTTGATGCTTCAATGCTGTATTTTTTGCTACTAAGATATCAGGACTAGCGCCCCTAACCTTCTTTTTAAAGATTGTAAGGTATTAAAGAAAGCATTATTTGTTTTATAACGACATGTAAATTTCCCGCAAATAAATGGGCGTTAGCCCTGCAATCTAAATTATAAGAATAATATTTATATTAAAAAATACATAATAACAAACCTGTTCGTAATATTATTTTATTATTTTTGATGGGAAATTATCAATTAAAAACCTTTATTTATTATGAAATTTAAACAAAACCTAAGCTCAATAATTAAAATTGTACTTGCAATAACGCTACCTTTTATTTTTTCATACTCGGTTTTGAATGCACAAAATGAGACAAGCGGTACATTTACAGATTCTAGAGATGGAAATGTTTATAAATATGTGAAAATTGGAGACCAAGTATGGATGGCAGAAAACCTCAAAACTACTGAATACGCTGATGGGACAGCTATACCTTTGGTAAACACAACTTCAACATGGGCTGCCCTTACCTTAACAAGTGAAGCTTATTGTTGGTACAATGATGACATAGCAAACAAAGCTACCTACGGAGCACTTTATACATGGGCAGCAGCTATGAATGGAGCAGCAAGCACAACAGCTAACCCAAGCACCATAAAGGGTGTATGCCCCTCAGGTTGGCATTTACCTAGTGATGCTGAGTGGACAGTATTAATTGATTACTTAGGAGGAACAAGCGTTGCGGGAAATAAACTCAAAGAAACCGGAACAATACACTGGATTAGTCCCAATATTAATGCAACTAATGAAGCCGGCTTTACAGCTCTACCTGGGGGATTTCGTGGCTATAATGGTACATTTGGAAGTATTGAGTACAGTGGTTACTGGTGGAGTGCTACAAAGTACGACACTTCGCTTGCATGGATCCGTTCCATGGCCCGGCATAACGGAATTGTATATAGCCATGTCTACCATAAGTATAATGGTTTTTCTGTCCGCTGCATAAAAGATTAATCATTCAAAGAAATAGTGTAAAAAACTCAAAGTTTTTTCAATATGTTAGGCTTTTCTATATCTGCATTCGACAGATAATCAGCGAGAAAAAACTAGATTAGATAAATCAATTTCTTTTGGACAATA
>JAIFLP010000120.1 GCA_020049015.1 Bacteroidota bacterium
AGCATTTCCTTTTCAAAACATCCTTTGGCTCCTTCTTATCATCATTTTTAATTTGATGCTTTGGATTTATTTCTCTATTTCCACGACTCGTACTAAACCCCTCAGCTAGCGTGCGTTTGCAACGCGTGCTTTTTTTCAGACGTTTGCAACGACATTTGTGTAATAATAGTAAAGTGAATCAATACTTTTTCTGACAGCGCTTGTTCGGCGGCAGGCTTTGCCTCCGTCAAAGATGTGATTTCAGGCTCCAACCCCCCCCCAATAAAACGCTGTAATTGTCATTTCGAGGCAAAACCCCAATAAAAATTAGCGAAAAATATGGTTATGACAGTTCGAAGTATTGAAATGTGTTTTCTTAATATATCGAGAAGGGATTTTTTAATTTGACGGCACATGCTTGAGTGGGGCAGTCTAAAATTATGCAAGCCCTCCAGGCTTGAAAAAAGATCAGTTGGTTATTAATGTTTCTACAAATATGTAAGCCCTCCAGGCTTAATTTGTTACTCACTTACCTATTCACCTTTTACCTCGTTCCTTGTCCATTTTTACCTTCCCCTTCGGCTTCGCTCAGGGACCAGCGTTGGGATCAGCTCAGGGTCCTTCCGACTTTAAGACCTTCCTACTTTCAGACTTTCAGACCCACCCAGTCACTGAGTCACCCATTTACTTAGTTACCTGTATTACTACTCACTGATTACTCCGAAACACCTACTCTTAACTAATTTTCTAATAAAACTGCATGTGAATATTATTACTGCTGTAATTGGTCTTAATGTAATTGTAATTAGTTATAGGATTATGTGCTGGAGGATCTAATGAATAATTCCATAAAGCATATTTGCGATTATAGCTGATATTTTTGATGGTCTTTTGAGTTTCAAGGGTATTATTTGTATTAAATGAAAATGTTAAGCCCAAACTATTTGATGCTACCGGACTTAGATATACATTTTCAAGATTCATAGTTAGTTCTCTCACGTCAATTGTAGAGGTGGGTGTTGTGCCTCCCCAATTTTCTTTATTATAAATGGTCATTTTTCCAGTTAAGAAATTATAACTGATAATTTGAGTAATGAGATCTGATTCAGCATGTGTTTCATAAATGCTGTCGCTGAGATTAGAACTATAACTTACAGGATGTGTATCAGAATAGAATCTTCTGAAAACTTGCGGGGTCATATTAAATTCATCCAAAGTTTCTTTTGTGCCATCGCTTATGCTATGAATAAGTAAGTTGGTACCGCCCCATGTGCCATAATAACTGGTGTAGAATCCAAAATCATCCAGCATTGAAAAATCGGGTATTCCATAAATCTGCAAATCATAATGAACAGGAATGCTTTTCGCATTATCTTTGTTAATGAACATTAAGAAGGCTATGTTTTTTCTTTCTTTGATATCCAAATTTGATTTCTCTATTAGCATTGAGCTGCTGTCTAATTCACTAATATCTTCAATAATCATTTTCTTTACACTGGCATCGTAATAGCAATAATACACAGCCAGTTTATTTTCAGGATCGCTTTTGCGGGAGTATTTAACAATAATTTTTTGATTGGGGTTGATATTTTGTAATTGTACAATTTTGGTTGAGAGGTACGATAAATCGAATTGAAATTTGTCATTTAACATTTTTTCACCATTGAATCTAATTATTTTATTCATGATCATTTCAGTCGGATTCTGAAAATATTTTAATGGATCCTGATTTTCAGCGCTGTTTAGAAGTGTGAATTTCTGATTGCTTCCTTCAACTATGTATTTAATAAACGAATCATATTCATCACCGGTATTTGATTGCAAATAAGTTTTGATATGCGATTCCAGATAGCCTGCCCAAGTGCTAAATGTAGGAGTTTCTTTTAATAATAATTCAGGTTGTAATTTGGTACCGGTTCTGTAGCTTCGCATATAATGAAGAAATGTGCTGGAAAGATTGGCGTCACCGGAGTTTATAATGAATTTAGAGACCAAAGGGAGGTTGGTAAAATCGTCCCAGGGGCGTGCCAATATATCAAAAATCATTTTGCCGTCAGGTGATGGTTGCAACGCCTGACTCATGAGTAATTCAGGTTCGGCTATTTCATGTTTTGTATCATCCCATACCATTCTATCAGCTAAGGGTGCATTGGCTTCTGCCCAAAAGTAATTCTGAGTTAGCATAACCATATAATAGTCCTGAGTATAATGCATATATTCATGTGAGATAGTAGATCGTAAATCAGATGGATCTGAACAATATGAAGGATCGATATAGAAGTGTCCGCGACCCGCCAAATAACCCCCTGCATCTATCATACCCGCGGCTCCTTTTTCTAAAATACTTACATAAATATTAAAACGCAATGATGGCACTTCTAAACCTAATGATTCAAATTTATTAATCACCTGATTGCCATATTCTGCAATGTCTTGTATCATATATGGATTACCATTTTTATCAGGATCAGTATTGGTGCTATGCCACAATTCAGCGGGTTTCTTTTTTACTCCATATTCATATGCCAAGTAACTATTGTCTTCGGTACCTACACCGTATTTATATATTACATTAACCCTACCTTTTGTAAAAATATGCGTGTATGAGCCATGAGCCAGTTCAAACCATGCAAGCTTTGTAAGGTGGTAGGTATTAAAAACTATGGTGCTATCGGTAATTGAAAATTCACTATTCTCATAAGGCACCCATTTTCTATTTTTGTCATCATAATAAACTACTTTGTATTGATCAATTTTTGCTGCATCAAACTTTGATCTGTCGAAATTTTTAAATTTTATTTGAAGGGGAAGGCTAAATACAGTCCCGCAACTCACATTAACATCATATACCGAACTAATTTTCATTGTATCAGGAACAGGCGGTATATCGGTGAGTTTGGAGATGGTAAGTCTAAAATTTTCACTGGTAAAACCGGCAGGAAAAATTATTTCAATGCTATCTTTAGCTATAAGTACGTTTTGTTTTGATACATTAATGATGGTATCTAGTATTAAATTACCGTAAGGGATAATTCTTATTATATCACTCATTATGGGATTACAATTACCTTCTTTAATGATATATCTGAAATATAATTTTGATTTCGCTTCAATAAGCAATCGATTTTCTTGTATGGATATAATACTTTGTTTTATGGAAGTTTGCGACATAGTATCAGTTACGTAAAACCATTTTATTGAATCGGAAGATGCTTGCCAGGTGCAAGAACCTCTAATTTCATCGGGTACCACTAATAATACTTGATTGTCTGAAAATCCTTCCTGTGGTTGTTCTTTGGAGTCGGTTATAAATCCATTGTTTATAATGGAATCAGATTTTGCAACAATACTAATGATTTGCGTTTTTAATACCAGTACTTTTTTGTATTTAAGATTATTTATCTTACAGTGATAATTACCCCGCATTGTCTTTGAATACTTCAACTTCAAGATTGCTCCTGATGTAATTTCTTCATTGTCTTTAAACCATTTATATTCATTTGCATGATGCGATAACCTGCTAATTTTACGGATATCGATAATAACTGAATCGCCATCAGAATAGTAAAATATAGTATCGTTAAGTGGGACTATAGCCTGATCATAATAATTAAATTCATATGAGTCGGTAAATACGCTATCATCGGGCATTTGTGAACTTGCGATATCTGAAAAGATAAGACGATTAAGACGTAAGTTGCAATCAATTAATCCCAAATGATTTAAGGGTGGCAGATTTCCTGAAATATAATTGTTTTGGGCATATAAATGCTTTAGGCTACTTAGTGTTGAAAAACTAAAAGGAAGAAAGCTAAGTTGATTATTACTAATAGATAAAGTGCGTAAGGTTTTTAGATTTTGAAATGACGATGGAAATTGTTTCAATTGATTATTATCTATGTATAAATCGCTTAGTTTGGTTAATTCGCCAAATGATTCGGGTATTTCTGTAATGAAATTATATGATAAATTAACATCCCAAAGGGCTGGCATCATGCCTAAATCGGGTATGATTTTTATTTTGTTGTTGCCCAAGTCGAGTCGGTATAGTTTATCCAATTCCCTAATTGATTCTGGTATTATTTCTATTGCATTATTTGATGCAACAATTTGTTGCAATTCTTTCATTTTACCTATACTATCGGGAAGTGCGGTGAAATTATTATTATTTATGCTTAAAGTGTTGATCAAGGATAGTTGACTTATAGAATTGGGTAAATTTCCTTCAAAAGAATTGTTATTAATCCATAGTTCTGAAATTTTATTGTTATTGCCTATTGAGTCAGGAATTGTTCCAGTGAATTTATTTTCGCTCAATGTTAGTTTTTCGAGATTATTTAGTTTGCATATGCCCAAAGGCAGTTGACCGCTAAATTGATTTGTCCATAAATTTAAAAATTTCAATTTACTTAATTGGCTAATATTTTCATGTATACTTCCGGATAGTTTATTTTTTTGAAGACTAAGAAGCGTGAGTTCGCTTAAACTATATAATTCTATTGGCAAATCACCTGTCAAATCACCATTACTTAGGTCAAGAATTTGTAGTTTTTTAAGATTTCCGATGCTAGTAGGTATGTTCCCTTTTAGATTGATTTTTAAGTATTCTAATTGTGTAAGATTTCCAATTTCTGTTGGAAGGATTACCAGATCAGACCCACTGTAGTATTCTATGGAAAGTGTTTTTAATTTTGATAATTCGGTTATTGCAGAAGGAAAGGCTCCTTTTAATACTCCTTTTATCTTAAGAACTTGTAATTCACTTAATGTAGCTATTTCGGGCGAAATATTTCCTTCCAAGGCTTTGTCGAGTTCAATTTTAATAACCCTGCCATTCATTAATAATACGCCTTTCCAGTTTATTACAGATTGTGTAATGTCCCAGCCAGTTGTTCCATTAAGGGCATTATGAAAAGCTAACAATGCTATTGAATCTTGCTTATTTGCGGTAATAGGAACAGGTGATAAGTAGGCAGTCATCATTATGTTAGTTCCGAATATATTTCCAACATTCATTGTTTGACTTGTGTTTAAGTCGAAGTATCCATTGTTCAACCCATTCCATCCGAAGTTGATATGAAAATATCCGGCATCATTATATCCGTCAATTACAACCGCATGACTGGGATCGCCTGGTAATTCTGCATAAACAGGTCGTGCATTGTCCAACTCATTTTTTATATAGAAGTTCTCCGTAGAACCATAATGATAATAATATTTAAAGTTTTTATTGACTACATTAATATAATCTTTTGCATTTGGATAACTGCCATCGCTACTTCCACAATAATTCATATTCATTGCCACACCAATGTGGTATGAAAGCAGTTTATAATCCGCATCGCTTGGATTATTCCAGTTGTACTGAGCATTAGCGAAATTAGCACATAAATTGCCATACAATTGATGGTTAAAACAATTTGAATCTTTTCCTGTTTCGGGATATTTATAAAAAGCCATGATTTGAGCAATAGCTGTTGCTACACAACCGCTGGGACAATCACCTGCTGTTTCGTGACTGTATTGCCCTAATTGAATTCCCGCATTGTCAAGAAGAGGTTCAACAGATGCAATTGATTTGTATTGCAAACTGTTTTCATTTTCTGATGGTAAAGTGTTTTCATACCATTTAATAATGGGCATTAATGTATTGGTTAAATTGGAGGCGTGAATTTTAGAAGATGACCATGCCCTCACTTTATGGTTGGATATTATTAAATATGCTTGCTCGGGAATTATAAATCCCATTACAAAATTCTTTACTGTATCCGGTGATTCATAGAAAATCTTTACATCATTTTCTGCGAAAGCAATTTCTTTTTCATTCATTTGTTTGAAGAACAAAATAGCCAAAGCTTTAAAAGATTCTTTATCGCCATTGCTTGAGCTTATACCCGCATGGGCTATAATTATTGTCCATAACATTAACGCGGTAAGGGAGAATAGTTTTCTCATAGCTTTATGCATTATAAAATTGCAATACATTTAGAAAAAGAAATGGTATCATTTTCAATTAAAATGAAATACAAACCGGGAGTAAATCCTATATTCAAAATGGTTTTCCCTTGAGCAGAGGATTGATGCACTAAGGAACCATGATAGTTTAAAATGCTTATCTGGTAAATGCCATAGCTATCTTGAATATCGATATAAATGCGTTCTCTAGCAGGATTGGGATAAACAATAGCTGCTGTTATGGGGGGCAAGTTATTCAAATAGGTTTGTTGAGAATTGAGAGTTGCGGTGCAATTTTGCGCATCCTTTACCCTGATTTCGTAAAGTGAGTTTTGATTGGTATAAGGTACTTGAAGCCACATTGAATTGCCAATTAGCGAGCCATCTCGAAACCATTCAAAAGTGTAGTTTTGAGTTCCCCCAATAATTTTTACACTGTCGCCTAAACTTATGGTATTGCCATTTTCAATTACTAAGGTTTGAGCTTTTATTTGAAGCTTTTCGGCCTGATTTGCTCTTACATTAACTACAGTTTGCGCTGATAGTAGTGAATAACCCATCAGTAATGTTAGTATTGTCCAAGACTTTTTCATTTTCCAAAATATTATATTTAAGTTATAAAGCAAACTTAAAAATAAGGCTCATTTCTTTAAACCAGATATGTTATAATATAGTAAAAATTAATCAGGTTTATAGTTGAGTTAAGCCTTCAAAATTAAGCGTTGCAAAATAGTCATCTATGGTTTCAGCACGGCGAATTTCTTTAACAGAACCGTCGCTTCGTAGTAATAATTCGGCTGAACGTAATTTGGCATTGTAATTAAAACCCATTGAATGTCCATGTGCCCCCGCATCATGAATCACCACTATATCACCTGGTTCCATAGCGGGTAAATTTCTATCTATAGCAAATTTATCATTGTTTTCGCACAGCGATCCGGTTACATCATAGGATTTGTTGTTTGGCATGTCTTCTTTTCCCAAAACGGTAATATGATGATATGCTCCATACATGGCAGGGCGCATCAGATTATGCATACTGGCATCTAAACCAACATAATTTTTATAGGTCGATTTTAAATGTTGTACTGTTGAAACCAAATAACCATATGGTCCTGTTATTACCCTACCTGCTTCTAAATATAATTTTAGTTCGGGATGACCTTTTCCAATAATTATTTTTTCGTATAGTTTTTTAATTCCCGCACTGATGTAATCATAGTCAACAGCTGTTTGTTCTGGATGATAAGGAATACCAATTCCACCACCTAAATTAATGAATTCAAAATGCACACCTGTTTCTTTGGAAATATCGATGGCCAAATTGAAAAGAATTTCTGCTGTTTCAATGAAGTAATCATTGCTCAGTTCATTGGACGCTACCATGGTATGGAGACCAAATCTTTTTACTCCTTTTTGTTTGGCATAACGGTATCCTTCAAATAATTGTTCTCTAGTATATCCGTATTTAGCTTCTTCCGGTTTGCCGATAATAGCATTTCCTTCTTTAAGAGGGCCGGGATTGTATCGCATGCAAATTAAATCGGGCAGACCTACATTTTTGTCTATATAATACAAATGGCTCAGGTCATCGAGATTGATAATGGCCCCTACTTCCTTAGCCAATTCGAATTCCTTCAGTGAAGTATTGTTCGACGTAAACATGATTTCATTTCCCGGAATGCCACTTTTTTGAGCCAAAATGATTTCAGGCAAGGAACTGCAATCAGCTCCAAAATCTTTATTTTTTAATACCTTTATCAAATATGGGTTTGGTGCCGCTTTCACTGCATAAAATTCTTTAAACCCTTTATTCCAGCTAAATGCCTGTTTTAGTTTTTCAGCATTTTCAAGCATCGCTTTCTCATCATATATATGAAAAGGTGTGGGATGCGTTTGAATTACTTTTTCTATAAATTCTTTACTGAAGGGTACTTTTTTAATTGCCATGAATATTCTATTTAAAAATGATATTTCTATCTGCAATTTTAATAAAAATATAGGAATTGAGCTACATCATATTAAAAAACAAATTGTGTTAAGCCTACATAAAATTTGTATATTTGCAGGCTTAATTTTGTATTGATCGTGATTGTGTAAACGTAAGTAGCTATGATTCAATTAAATGAAAATTATCTTAAATTAAAAGCAGGTTATTTATTCCCCGAAATTGGTCGTAGGGTTAAAGAGTACCAAGCTGCTAATCCTCAGGCCAATCTAATCAGAATGGGAATAGGTGATGTTACTTTACCATTAGTTCCATCTGTAATTGAAGCTTTTAATGGAGCTGTTGATGAGATGGGAAAAAAAGAGTCGTTTAAAGGTTATGGACCCGAGCAAGGCTATGAGTTTTTGCGTCAGGCGATTGTTGATTTTGATTATAAAAAGCGTGGCATTGAACTTTCTATCGATGAAGTTTTTGTTTCAGATGGTTCAAAATGTGACACCGGTAATATTCTGGATATTTTCGGTAGGAAGAATGTGATTGCAATTTGCGATCCTGTATATCCCGTATATGTTGATACTAATGTGATGGACGGACGAACAGGTGTTTGTTTGGATAATGGCTATTATGAAGGCATTCATTATATGCCTTGTTATGATTCATCTGGCTTTTTGCCTGCTTTGCCCGATAAGCCAGTTGATTTGATATATTTATGTTTTCCTAATAATCCAACCGGTACTACAATTACCAAAACTGATTTAAAAAAATGGGTTGATTATGCCATCAGGAATAAAGCTGTTATTTTGTACGACTCAGCTTATGAAGCTTATATAAGAGATTCTTCTTTGCCTCATTCTATTTACGAAATTGAAGGAGCTAAGGAAGTTGCTATTGAGTTCAGAAGTTTTTCAAAAACGGCTGGATTTACCGGTACGAGATGTGCTTATACCGTAATCCCTAAAGCATTGAAAGCTTATGATCCTATGGGAAATGCTCATCCTTTGAATCCTTTGTGGAACCGACGCCAGTCAACCAAGTTTAACGGTGTATCATACCCCGTACAAAAGGCTGCTGCAGCATCATACACTGAAAAAGGAAGAAAAGAAATTAATGAAGTAATAGACTATTATATGTCAAATGCTGCTTTAATGAAGAAATCACTTATTGCTAGTGGTTTTAATGTATTTGGTGGTGATAATGCACCTTATGTTTGGTTAAAAACGAAAAATAACATGAAGTCATGGGATTTCTTTGATCTTTTGCTTCATCAGGTGCATGTTGTGGGTACTCCAGGATCAGGTTTTGGTCCTGCAGGAGAAGGTTATTTCCGTTTTTCTGCCTTTGCCGAAAGAGAAAAAGTGGTGGATGCGATGTCAAGAATTTCTAGTGCCAAATTTTAATTCATCTTTATGATAATTGGTTATGACGCAAAGCGTGCGTATTTGAATGGTAGCGGGTTAGGAAATTATAGTCGCAATACCATTGAGGTAATGATGCAATATTTTCCTGAAAATAATTATTACCTGTATACCACCGATGATGATACTCCTTATTTTTATATTGATGAAAATACACCTAATGTACAGGTAAGAACCCCGCAATCAACTATAGATAAGCTTTCTGATTCGTTTTGGAGGTCGTATACCATTTACAATCAGTTGCAAAAAGATAAGATTGATTTGTTCCATGGATTGAGTAATGAATTACCTTTTTCATTGTCAAATAAAAAAATCAAATCAATTGTAACCATACACGACTTAATATTTTTAAGATACCCGCATCTATATAGTTTCCTTGATCGGGCCATTTATAACAGAAAATTTAAAAGGGCATCAGAGATTTCTGATCGCATTATTGCAGTTAGTGAGCAAACGAAAGAAGATTTAGTACATTTTTATAAAATTAAACCCGAAAAAATTTCGGTTGTTTATCAGGGATGTAATCCTTTGTATTATCAACAGGCCTCGGAAGAGTTAAAAAGTTTTACCCGTCAAAAATTTGATCTGCCCATGCATTTCATTTTGTATGTGGGAACTATCGAAGAACGTAAAAATCTTTTGGGTGTGCTGAAATCACTTTATGCTAATAAAATAGATATTCCACTTGTTGTAGTTGGTCAGGCTCGTAAAAAATATTTTGATACCATCCAGGAATATCTTGCTGAAAAGAGTATTCATAATGTGTACTTCCTTGAAAATGTTGAGTTACACGATTTAAGGGTTATATATCAAATGGCAGAAGTATTTATTTATGCTTCTGTTTTTGAAGGTTTTGGAATACCTATATTGGAAGCCTTGAATTCTAAGGTTCCTGTTATTACATCAAAAGGTGGTTGCTTTCATGAAGTAGGAGGGAAGAGCACTATTTATATTGACCCGAAAGATATTTGGGAAATGGGTGATGCCATTAAAAAAGTTCTTTCAGATAAAGAATTGCGGGAAAAAATGAAAATAGATGGGTATGAACATGCACGACTTTTTCGTCATGAAAATATTGCTAAGAATTTGATGGCTATTTATAAAGAAATTATAGGTTAAGAGATGCGTGAGCCAGCTCAAATATCATTTTACCATCGTATTCCTGCGCAGGTTCGTTTTAATGATATTGATATGATGGGACACATGACAAATGCGGTGCATTTATCGCTTTGTGATAATGGTCGCATGTTCTATTTCAAAGATGTGTTTGATGAAAAAGTAGAATATAATGAAGTATCATTGGTTGTGGCTTCAATAAAATTGGATTTTTTTGCACCCGTATTTTTATATGAAGAATTGGAAGTGCTTACTAAAATTCATACTATCGGAAATAAAAGCTTGCAAATGGTGCAGCGAATTGTAGATAGAAATTCACAATTAGTTAAGTCAGAAATACAAACTATTTTATCTGGATATGATTACATAAATCAACATTCGATTGTTGTTCCCGATAAATGGAAAGAGAGAATTAGAGTTTTTGAAAAATTATAAAATATTAATATATGTTTTGCGGAATAGTAGAAGAGGCAGCTGAAGTAGTAAATTTGATTAAAGATCAGGAAAATTTGCATATCAGTTTGAAATGCAGTTTTACCCCTGCATTAAAAATAGATCAAAGCGTTGCGCATAATGGAGTATGCTTAACGGTTGTAAATATAACCGATAGTGTATATACTGTAACTGCTATAAAAGAAACCTTGTTGAAATCAAATTTGGGTGTTTTAAAAATAGGTGATAAAGTTAATTTGGAGCGCAGTATGTTAATGAATGGCCGAATTGATGGACATATTGTACAAGGTCATGTGGATCAGACTGCTATTTGCACTAAGGTAGAAGAAGCTCAAGGAAGTTGGTATTTTACTTTTCAATATGACACGGCTCCCGGTAATGTTACAGTTGAAAAAGGTAGCGTTACTGTTAATGGCGTGAGTCTTACTGTAGTTAATTCGCAAAATGATAGCTTTCAGGTTGCTATTATTCCCTATACTTATAATGAAACCAATTTTCATCAGATAAAAGTGGGAACCATTGTAAATTTAGAATTCGATATTTTAGGTAAATACGTAGCTCGTTTGGTAGAACACTATATAAAGAACAGATGATTTTTAGAATAGAAAAAATTCTGTTTATTTTTTTTATTGTCTGTTTGACAATGATTGTTTCTTGCGCCAAAATAGGTTCTCCTACAGGTGGGAAGAAGGATATTGATCCTCCTAGGGTAATTGAATTCAAGCCTGAAAGAGGAGCGCTCATGTTCAAGGAAAAACTAATTGAGATTGAATTTGATGAATATGTTCAGTTAAAAGGATTAAATCAGCAAATGATAGTTTCGCCCCCCATGAAGAATAAACCTATAAGCTTGCTAAAGGGGAAAAAACTAGAAATAGAATTTCAGGATACATTGAAAGAGAATACCACTTATTACATTGATTTTGGTGAAGGAATAGCCGATATTAATGAAGGCAATTTATTAAAAGATTTCTTTTATACTTTTTCCACTGGCTCATATTTTGATACTTTGGCTATTACTGGAAAAGTATTGAATGCTTTTGATTTAACGGTTGAAAAGGAGCCAGTTATGGTGGTATTGTACAAAAGTAAAAATGATTCTGTTGTGTTCAATTCTTTCCCTGATTATGCTGGAAGAACTAAATCGGATGGAACTTTTTACATTCCTGGTATATCGCCTGGAAATTATCAGGTTTTTGCTTTAAAAGATGGAAACGGAAACATTGCCTATGAGAAAGGTGTTGAGAAAGTTGGATTTTTAGATAGCATTACGACCTTAAGTTCCCTTGTAATGTCTGTTGATACTGCAATGCGGGATAGTATTAAGGTTGCTCAATCGGCTTTAAAATTAGATTTTTTAGTTTTTAGTGAGCAAGATGAAAAACAATATATTAAGAAATACGAACGCAAGATACCCCAACAATTGTTTATTCAATTCAATAACCCTGTCGATTCTTTTTCATACCAAGGAGTATTTGTTTCAACAGAAGGGAAAGTATTTAAAGAAGTCAATGTGAGACGCGACAGCATGATGCTGTGGCTTACCGATACCTCATTGATTAAGACCGATACCCTGCGTTTGATTTTAAATTATTTCGCTAGAGAAATTGGAATAAGATCCGATACTTTATTATTTCGTACCTCAGAAGAGAAGGATTTGCGAAAGAAAACATCAAAAAAAGAAGAAAAGAATAAAATTAAGATCAGTGTAAGTGGTAGTCAGGATACATTTT
>JAIFLP010000047.1 GCA_020049015.1 Bacteroidota bacterium
TCACCTTTTTCCGATAATGCCATCTGATCCTTAAACCTCTCTAACTGATCAATCGGATCATTCAACTCAGTATAAGCATTACATAATTCCTTGCCATTCACCATCAATTCAAATCGCTCAGTTAATGACGGGTCATTGCGGTGTTTCTTACACAATGGAGACATTTCAACAGGATAATCAATAATGAAAGTTGGTTGTACATAGTGATGTTCACATTTCTCTCCAAATATTTCATCAATCAATTTTCCCTTTCCCATAGCTGGTGTAACGGGTATATTCAAATCTTTACATACATTCTTCAATTGCTCTTCATCCATTTTTGATATATCAATTCCTGTATGCTCTTTTATAGCATCGTACATAGTGATGCGCTTAAACGGACGCTTAAAATCAATTGTTTTCTCTCCCACTTGCAATTCAGTTTTACCATGCAGAGCCAAAGCAACGCGCTCTATCATTTCTTCAGTAAAATCCATCATCCAGTTATAATCTTTGTAGGCAACATAAATTTCCATTACAGTAAATTCAGGATTGTGGGTTCTATCCATTCCCTCATTCCTAAAATCTTTTGCAAATTCATATACCCCTTCAAATCCTCCAACTATAAGCCGCTTTAAATATAATTCATTGGCAATTCGCATATATAAAGGAATATCCAACGCATTATGATGGGTAATGAAAGGTCTGGCGGTTGCTCCTCCAGGTATAGACTGTAATATAGGGGTTTCAACTTCCAAATAGCCTTTTGAATTAAAAAATTCCCGCATGTTTTGAATGATTTTTGATCTTTTCAAAAATACATCTTTAACCTGAGGATTCACAATCAAGTCAACATAACGCATGCGATAACGTTGCTCGGGATCAGTAAAAGCATCAAATAGCACCCCATCCTTCTCCTTAACTATGGGCAATGGCTTTAAAGATTTGCTGAGTAATTTTAATTCTTTAACATGAATAGATATTTCACCCATCTGAGTAATAAACACATAACCTTTAACACCAATAATATCACCAATATCCAACAGCTTTTTAAACAAGTCATTGTATAAAGTTTTATCTTCAGCAGGACAAATGTCATCGCGCTTCACATAAATTTGGATGCGACCTACTTCATCCTGTAACTCAGCAAATGAAGCATTTCCCATTATACGGCGTGTCATAATGCGACCAGCGAAACTAATATCTTGAAAATTATTTATCTCAGGTTTGTATTCATTCAAAATTTGAGTACTGCTCGCATTGGTCTCAAACAATTCCGCCGGATAAGGCTCAATACCAAGCTTTTTAATCGATTCCAAAGAATTTCTCCTTATCTGTTCCTGCTCCGTCAATTCCATTAAACTCATCCTTTGTATAATTTAACCTGTTAATATTTAATATCTTAAAAAAAATAATGCTATTGCATTCTAGAAATAGCAGCAAAGAACAAAAAATGTGTTTACTTTGCCATCCGTTACAATAGCGTGCAAATTTATTGCGCAATAACGTAAAACACAAATTTTTAAAAGAATAAAAATATAAACCAAGAATCAACAGGTAAGTCAGAGAGAATCAATCAATGGTAAGAAATTGGATCATTAAGGAACAAGGAGATACATCAAAAGTTGACAAACTCGCAGAATTACTGGGAATAGATAAGGCTACATCCAATCTTTTAATTCAAAGAGGCATTGACAGTTTTGAAAAAGCCAAAAACTTTTTCAGGCCTGAATTGGAAGATCTTTTTGATCCATACCTGATGAAAGATATGGATAAAGCTGTAGATCGTTTGCAAACAGCTATAAAAAATAAAGAAAAAATACTTGTTTATGGCGATTATGATGTAGATGGTACTACTTCTGTTGCCATGATGCATTCGTTTCTTAAGAAACACAATCAGAATATTCTATTTTATATACCCGACCGATATAGTGAAGGGTATGGCATATCGGTTAAAGGAATTGATTTTGCTGCTACTGAAGGGGTTCAATTAATTGTTGCTTTAGACTGTGGTATCAAAGCCATGGAAAAAATCAATCATGCTAAAAAACACGGTATCGATTTTATCATTTGCGATCACCATACCGCTGGAGATACCATTCCTGATGCCGTTGCTGTACTTGATCCAAAGCGCCCTGACTGCCAATATCCTTATAAAGAATTATCGGGATGCGGGGTTGGATTCAAATTAATTCATGCATACTGCATCAAAGAAAATATTAGTTTTGAAAATATTACGGAATATCTAGATTTATTGGTTATTTCGATAGCTTCAGATATAGTTCCAATAACGGGTGAAAACAGAATTTTAGCATACCACGGACTAAAACAGCTCAATTCAAATCCCCGCAATGGTATTAAAGCCATTTTAAAAGTATCGGGAATTGAAAATAAAACCATTGACATTAGCGATATCGTTTTTAAAATTGGTCCCCGCATAAATGCCGCAGGTCGCATTGAATTTGGTAAATCGGCTGTTGAACTATTAATTTCAGAAAGCGACAGCATTGCTAATAACATGGGTGAAAATATTAACGATTTTAATAAAACCCGAAGAAACATAGATACAAATATCACCAAAGAAGCCATACAACAAATAGAAAACAACAGATACAACGAAAAACTAAAATGTAATGTTGTTTTTAATCCAGAATGGCATAAAGGTGTAGTAGGCATTGTGGCATCAAGACTTACAGAGCATTATTATAAACCCGCTATTGTATTAACTGAATCTAATGATTTGGTAACTGGTTCTGCTCGTTCAGTTCCCGGTTTCGATCTATACAAAGCAATAGAATCATGTAGCAGCTTGCTGGAAAATTTTGGAGGACATATGTATGCTGCAGGTCTTACCATGAAAAAAGACAACTTCGCCAAATTCAAAAAACAATTTGAAAAATACGTTGATGATAATATTCAAAAAGAACAACTCATCCCTGTTACAGAGATTGATTCTGTAATCAATCTCTGCGATATTACCCCGAAATTTTATAGAATACTAAAGCAATTTGAACCCTTTGGACCAGAAAATCTGGCTCCAGTTTTTTTAACTGAGAACGTTTCTAATTCAGGTTCTGGAAAATTGGTAGGCAACGAAAAAGAGCATTTAAAACTGGACCTTTTACAAGAAGACGATCCTTTTAAAACATACCCGGCTATTGGATTCAATTTAGGCAAGTTTTTTGAAAAAATAAGCAATGGTAAGGCTTTTGATATTTGTTATCACATCGAAGAGAATTACTATATGGGAAAATCAAACTTGCAATTAAGAATAAAAGATATCAAAATAGATTCTTAATCTAAAAATTCCATATCATCTGACACCTCAATTCTGTGACTTTATTTCCATTAATTTTGAAATTACCACTTCCAATATTTTCTTTGTCTTTATAAATAGTACTACCTATCTTGAATCTAAATCGCAACGATTTGTCAGGTTTTAATTGAAAAAGAAAATAATAACGACAACCCGCATCATAAAGAATCACGCTATTGAATGCATTTAATAAATCGCCTTCGGTAGAATAAACAGCCGTTTCATAGCCTTGTGTTAAGAATATTCCATATCGAAATGAAGCCGAATACCGCCCGCTCGCAAAAATATACTTCATCTCTTCAAATGCATAATAACCTCGCAGCATTTCATCCTTCATTTTAACAAATACCATATCAATTCGGCTATAAAACTGAACGTAAGAAAAAGGCGTATATTGAATAAAAGATGACCATTTTAAATTTTCTTTTTCAAACGATTGAATATAATTTTCATCATAAAATGAATTATGTGCTTCTTTATAACGAAACTTAAAAGAAATATTGAAGTCATTATATTTTGCCGTATAAAGCAATGAAATATCATTTGCAAAACCAGGGAAAGCCTTGTAATATTGAATCCAATGAGGCCGGAAAATATCATAAAAAAAGTTCAAACTATTGTTATACGAAAATCGATACACTAGAGACATAAACAAACCCAATTCATTTTGGTTATCATATCTATCTCCAAAAGCTTTAAAATATGGGGCAAAATATCCCGCATCATAATTCCTCAGCAAACCATGAAATGTAATATAGGAACTAATTCGTTGTTGCAAGCCAAACAAAAAAGCTTTGCGAAAATGCGAATTCATTGCTATTTCAGTAAAAAGCATGCCTCCTGTCCAAATCAATTTAGCATCGGTTCCTATATTCTGAATTTTTCTTCCCTGAAAAGCATGATAATTATCAAATCGCTGCATGGGCAAATACTCATACTGATATTCAGCTGAAGTAAAAGTTAATCCCCACTTAAAGCGCGATTTTCTATAAGCTACATTCATTCCATATATAAACTCATCCATTTTTTTTCTATTAAAAACTTCATACCATGTTGCATGATATCCTGTTCGTTGAAAGCTTGAAACAGAAACAATATTACCAGTAGAATCAGAAAACTGCCCCGATATATCAATTTTCTTTTTCGAAATAAATGCATTCCATTGCAAATTGCCCATACTATAACTTCCTGCCATTCCTCTGAAAAATCGGTTCTCATCGCTGCCTGAAGAAGGCACAAAGCTTAACTCCTGATTGCTATATCCTGCAATACTATGCGTTTTTTTTATTGCATAGGCACTTTTAGAAACCAATCCCTGACCAAATGAAGTATGAAAATCGCCTAATAACAAACGATGATCTTTTTTTCTTCCTTCAATATAAATACAAGCAGAATAAAAATCAAGTCCGTATTTTTCATTCCAAAAAGCTTCTCCTGCATCTTTATCAATAGTAAATTGTGCTCCTGCAAATTCTGATTTAAAATGGTATCGCAATTGCATTTTATCTGCTGAACCAGCAAAATATCGATATTTATATCCTTGAAATAATTGCAATGGTCGGCTCCATCTATATGAAACCTGTTGCTTAGAATATTTTAATGATGCTAAATAATCAATTGTATCCCGCACCTGAATAGGGGCAACAAACATTGACATTTTCATCTTTTGAATCAAGGATTCATCAAAACCGCTAATCAAATATAGTTCTTCTAAACTAACAAAACCTCCATACTTTAAGCGATGTTCATGTATCATTTGTGCTTGAAATCGGGTAAGAAAATTTAATTTCCCTAATTCACTATATGATATAGCATTAATATTTTTCTTTTCACTTTCTTCTTGCAAATAGTCTTCCACTTCAGAATTTGTCAGTCCTTCTTCCACAATTTCATCCATTCTTGCTTCACTACTGTTAGATAGTTCATCCTGTGAAAATGAAACATAATTAAAATAAAATAAAAGTATTATTATAACACGAATCTTCATCTTATAAAAATTAAAAAGGGATTACAACGTCGCTATATGGACTTATTCCCAACACAGGGTGGTATAAAAATGCAAGCTGCACCGAAAAATCTTTGAAACGATACGAACTGCTTAAACCTGGCGTAAAAGGTTTGCCACCAACACCAATACCCACAACAACTGAAGGCAAAGGCAAATAATACATAGCAATGCCCGCAAAAAAACCATATTTATTGGAAACAATACTTGTAATGCTAATATTGAAAGACTTATCCACCTTAAACAACAGCCTGTTGATAAGCGAAACAGGTAAAAAACTATTCCTTTCAAGCAAAGGCGCATGAGAAAGGTCGGAAACTACAACTGAGTATAAAAACTTTTTCGCAAATGGAAATGAAACAGCTACATCGTAGCTAAGTATGGTCTGAAAACGTCTTTCTGTTGAACCTCCCGAAAAATAGTAATTCATATTTATACCCATAAATAGACGCTTATGAAAAGATTTAGAAATATTTAAAGTGCTTTTAGCCTCATAATAAATAGGAAAACCGAAATGCAAAAACGATGCTCCCAAAGTGAGATGCTGATTAGGGTATATAAAATAAGCCGATTTTTCAGAGCAAGCAGAAAGCATATAACGATTGAAATAAGATAAATGCAACAAAGGTTTATCACATTGAGAAGTAAGTGATGGAACATCTAAATAAAACAATGATTCTCTTTGCTTAGGCAAAACAGCTGCATTGCATTGAGAGGCATATTGCCTCAATGAATACTGAGCCGCTAAAGGCTTTGGTAAAATAAGCAAGTTCAAAAATAGAATCCATAGGATCCATTTATTGAAATACAAAAAATGGTATATGCCTGTTATATATATACTTATAGATTTTATAGAAAGGAAATAGAGCGATACGATCATTGGTTTAGGGTTAAGGGTTAAAAGCGCCAAAATAATAGAAATTATAAAATAAAAGAATTTTTAAATTAATTTTGTACCTTCGCAGGCTATTGAAAGGAAATAAGTATGCAGCAGGAATTGCTTCATTATAATAACAAAACGTTTATTCCCTATATTGATTCAGGGAAAATAATCAGCAACATTGATTCAATGGCGTTACAAATCAATAAGGATTATGCCGAAACTGAAATTTATGTATTGGCTGTTCTTAATGGCGCATTTATGTTTACTTCGGACCTATTAAAGAGAATACATAAAAATGTTATTGTTAATTTCGTTAAGCTTTCATCCTATTCAGGATCTGAAAGCACCGGTGAAGTTAAAAATATTTTAGGCTTACCCGATGATATTCAAGGAAAGAGCATATTGATATTAGAAGACATTATTGATACCGGGTTGACTATTAAAAGTCTGTTGAACCAATTGGAAATAATGGGTGCAAAAAAAACAAAAGTTGCCAGTTTATTTTATAAACCCAGCAGCTCAAAAACAGGTTATATTCCCGACTATATAGGAATGGAAATTGGTGATGATTTCATTATTGGCTATGGATTGGATTATAATGGCTACGGCAGAAATTTAGAAAGCATTTATAAATTAAGATAAATTATTAAAAATATGTTAAACTTAGTATTATTCGGACCTCCGGGATCAGGTAAAGGAACCCAAAGTGAAAAGTTGATAACAAAATATCAATTGGTGCATTTTTCTACCGGCGATATTCTTCGTGGAGAAATTAATGCGGGATCGCAATTAGGAAAAGAGGCGAAATCATTTATGGAAAAAGGAGAATTGGTTCCTGATTCAGTGGTGATAGGCATGATAGCACAAAAAGTAGATCAAAACCTCAATGCCAAAGGATTTATTTTTGATGGTTTTCCCCGCACTGTTGCTCAGGCAGAAGCACTTGATAAAATGCTAAAAGAGCGCAGCATTGGTATCAGTGGCATGCTTTCATTAGAAGTGGCTCACGATGAATTAGTGAAACGTTTATTAAACCGTGGTTTGTCTTCAGGAAGAGCTGATGATAAAGATGAAAACGTAATAGAAAACAGAATAAAAGTGTATAATAAAGAAACTGCTCCGGTAGCTGATTTTTATAACAAACAAAACAAATTTCATGGCATTAAAGGAGTAGGCGAAATTGATGAAATATTCAACAGATTGGTATCGGCAATAGACACCCTAGCTTAAAATGGCAGATACAAACTTTGTTGATTATGTAAAAATATTCCTGCGCTCAGGTTTGGGTGGATCAGGTTCTGCTCACCTGAGGCGCGAAAAATATGTCCCTAAAGGAGGTCCTGATGGTGGCGATGGCGGTCGAGGCGGCCATGTAATACTTCGTGCCAATAGTCAAATGTGGACCCTCTTACACCTAAAATATCAAAAGCATATTTTTGCCGGCGATGGCGTTAGTGGTAGTGGCGCACAATGTACTGGAGCACAGGGTAAAGATGTAATTATAGATGTGCCCTTAGGCACCATTGCTAAAAATCCTGAAACAGGAGAAAAATTGGGAGAACTCACCACACATGGTGAAGAATTTATTATACTCAGCGGCGGTAGAGGAGGATTAGGGAATATTCATTTCAAATCGGCTACCAACCAAACTCCCCGATACGCACAACCTGGGGAACCCGGAATGGAAGCTTGGTTTATTTTAGAACTCAAATTGTTAGCAGATGTTGGTCTGGTTGGATTTCCCAATGCGGGTAAATCAACCTTGCTTTCAGTGGTATCAGAAGCCAAACCTAAAATTGCCGATTATGCATTCACTACCCTCGTACCCAATCTTGGTATAGTTAGTTATCGCGATAACCGCTCTTTTGTTATGGCAGATATACCGGGCATTATTGAAGGAGCCAGCGAAGGAAAAGGCTTAGGCTTAAGATTCCTCAGACATATAGAAAGAAACTCTGTGTTGCTTTTCATGGTTCCAGCCGATAGCGATAATATAAAAAATGAATACAATGTATTATTGAATGAGTTAAAACAATACAATCCTGAACTGTTAGATAAACAAAGATTGCTGGCCATTACCAAGAGCGATTTAGGTGATGAAGAGTTATTTACTGAAATGAAAAAAGACTTACCCGATATTGAAACCGTTTTCATTTCTTCCATCACTCAAAAAGGATTGGATGAGCTAAAAGACAAACTCTGGATAATATTGAATAATCCCGCATGATAGATTTATTTAATGATATAGATACTCAGTTTTTTCTATCATTAAATAGATTACATCATCCTGTATGGGATAAAATAATGTGGATTATAAGCGGAAAAGCAACTTGGATTCCTTTGTATTTAGCAATAATAGCTTATATTGTTTACAAATTCAAAAACAAGAGCTGGTTGATAGTTGCGGGTTTTCTTGTGCTTATACTTATTGCTGACCAAATTTCATCGGGACTCATAAAACCTTTGGTCGAAAGATTGCGTCCTTCGCATCAAGAAAACTTACAAGACTATATCCATTTGGTTAATAACTATAAGGGGGGGCGATTCGGTTTTGTATCATCGCATGCTGCCAACAGCTTTGCATTTGCATGGTACTGCAGTTTATTTATCAAAAATAAAATTTTTGCATTCTCCATTTTCACATGGGCTGCATTGGTAAGCTACAGCAGAATTTATCTAGGAGTGCATTATCCCGGTGATATTTTAGGTGGTATAGCGGTAGGAATTTTTGCAGGCTATTGCACCTATTGGTTACTGATATTAATATGGAAAAAATATCCAAACCATGCTCCTGATAGACCATGAAGAAACCAATCCGTATTTTAATATAGCTGCGGAAGAATACCTGTTAAAAAACTCTGAAGAAGATATTTTCAGAATATATATCAACCAACCTTCTGTTATTATAGGCAAACATCAAAATACCCTTGCCGAAATTAACTATTATAAAACAAGAAACCTAAACATCCCTGTTATCAGAAGGCTTAGCGGAGGGGGTACTGTGTATCACGATCTGGGAAATATCAATTTTTTGTGGATTGTAAATGGAGAAAAAAATAATCTGGTCAATTTCAAAAAATATACCTCTCCTATCCTATCTGCGCTAGAAAAATTAGGAGTACAAGCCGTAATGGAAGGAAAAAACGATTTGCGGGTAGAGGGCTTAAAGTTTTCGGGAAATGCAGAGCATGTATATAAAAATAGGGTGTTGCACCATGGCACGCTGCTTTTTGAGAGCAATCTGAAAGTATTAAATGAAATAATCAAACCCACAGGAGGTATTTATACTGATAAGGCTGTTAAATCTATTCGCAGTAAAGTAACCAATCTAAAGAATTACATCCCCGCATGTAGTATTGATGAGCTTAAATATGCTATAATCAATGAATTACCAATAGTAAAAACAATCCCATTCCAGCAAAACGAAATGGATGCCATTAAACAATTAATAAAAGAAAAATATGACACTTGGCTATGGAATTTTGGATACTCACCCGATTATATTTTCGAAAACGAAATAAAAGATCATAAAGCTCAAATTAAGGTAAGCAAAGGAATCATTCAAGACATCCAGATTGAATCGAATCATGGCCAGTTAAAAAGGCAAATTCCCCTGCTGATAGGTAAAAAACATGAATGGGATGAAATCTATAAAAGTTTTAATTCTTCAAATGAACGAAACAATTGGATGGAAATTCTATTCTCTTAAGAATTTTCAAGCCTATCAATTTAATTATTGTTATTCTATTAACAATAATTAAAAATTTATTATTTTTGCCACATAAATTTATAATATTACATATTCATGGAAACAAAAAAATTAGGAAATCCAGCTGTGGTGGGATTGGCTGGCTTTGGACTTACAACGTTATTATTACAATTGCACAATTTGGGATTAGTAAGTCATGGCCCTGTATTGGCAATGGGATTAATTTTTGGTGGATTGGCTCAATTTATAGCCGGCCTCTTAGAACATAAAAATGGCAATAATTTTGGCTTTTCAGTATTTACCAGTTATGGTGCCTTTTGGATTGGCTTATGTATCATATGGATTTTAAACCATTTAGGTGTTTATTCCTCAAGCGGAACTGATGTTGGCTATTTCTTAATTGCATGGACATTATTAACGATCATTTTCTTTATCGGATCATTGTATATTCACAAAGCCATGACCACTGCTTTTACTTTATTGCTAGCTGGTTTTATATTACTTGATCTTGGTCATTTTGGCTTTCCTATTTTAAATACAGTAGCTGCTTATGTTTTAATAGCTTGCGCTCTAACTGCTTGGTATATGTTGGCTGCTATCATAATTAATGAATTGGCAGGTAAAGAAATCATTAAGGTTGGTAAAGCCTTTGTTTCAAAATAATACAAGCACAGAGTCAAATCAAATGTTTGCATATTTAGAATTTATTGAATAAATCTTAAATATGCAAGCATTACTCATTGAAAATCCCACTCCAACTGTAACTTTTTGTCTAAAAAACCTGTAAGAATAACAAATCATTTTGTATGTTTGTATTTATTATTTTTAGAGGTTGATGAAGAAGCTACTAAT
The DNA here is from genome assembly GCA_020049015.1 of Bacteroidota bacterium. Classification (GTDB taxonomy): domain Bacteria; phylum Bacteroidota; class Bacteroidia; order Bacteroidales; family DTGW01; genus JAIFLP01. Next base: position 10,745 of record JAIFLP010000047.1, read on the forward strand.
AATACCTTTTATATTTCTGCATATCATATTACAGGCACAAACGGTAAAGTTTTTTGCTCCAGATACGGTATGTACCGGCGATCCCATCAACTTAAATAATGAATCAACTGGCTCAAATACCTGCAAATGGGTATACGATGCTATAAATCTCAGCAAAGTTTCATCATACGACACCCTGCCCGGTGTTTCTTTCAAACCAAACGGAGCAGCATTTATTACCACAGCAATAGATAATGGAAACTACTATACTTTTGTAACTATAAGAAATCCTGCTGCTATTTGGAGGCAAAATTATGGCAATTCTTTAAACAATGTCCCTGTTAACGAACTCTTGCTCGATTTATCCAAAATTGCCCCTTCCAATAGAATTCAAGGTATTGACATAAAAAAAGATGTGGACGGCATTTGGTATGGTCTAGTTTGCGCAGGAATAGGATCTAATTCCGGCGAATCGAAAATTTTTAGATTAACTTTCGAGAATGGATTGAATGCTGTACCATCAATATCTGAAGTTACTAATGTAGGGCCTATTGATTTCCCGCATGACATTAAACTGGTTTATGAGAATAACATGTGGCATGCCTTTGTTTGTTCAAAAGGCACATCTGAAAGCACAAGTGGTTACTCCATCATTAAATTCCCGAATGGCTTAAAAAGTCAGCCCGGATTTAACGATTATTTCAGTATTGGACCTTATGGTGCTAAATCACCTACTGGTATCGCTCCGGTAAAAGAAAAAAACAAATGGTTCCTATTTGTTACAGGCACTAATGGATTGTACAGAATTGAATTTGAAAGCATCTCATCTTCTGCAGCAGAAATTAAAAGCCATAGCTATGGTAATCTAAATGGCACTCTTAATCTACCTTTTGACATATCTATTGCGGAAGTTTGCGAACAACTTTCAGGAATGATAGTAAATCAAAATAATAACTCAGCTACCATTATTGATTTCGAAGATGGACTAACAGGAAATATCATCGGAACGCAGTTAAATATTCCTCTCTTTGACATGCCCTACTCAGTTACAGATATACAAAGAATAGGTTCTGATGCTTTTTTTATAGTTCCCAACTTTAACAATGGGAAATTAGTCAGAATTAAATATTCAGAAGCCACAAGCAGCAATACATCACCTGCCGTTTTAGATCAAGAGAACTGCACAGCTCCCTCCTATGCATATACTGCTCCGGGAAGCAAAACCACCTGTAAAACTGTGGTGGTGGTAGACAAACCCGCCACACCTATTATCAATAACGGGAATATTTGTGCCGGAAAACAACTCAAACTTGATAACGATTCTGCATATACCAGCAGAAGATATACCTATTTTTGGAAAGGGCCTAATGGATTTGTTTCCAATGAAAAATCACCTATAATAAGGGAAGAGGGTCGCTATACTATAATAATATCACGAGGTGATTGCTTTAGCGATAGCGCATACAGAGATGTCCTATTCTACATTCCAACCCCTCCCGTTCCAAGCATTAGCGATTCCAAAATGGTATATTGTTTAAATCAACTGGTAAAACCTATTCAAATAAATTTAACAGGCAGCAATATAGCCCGCTGGTACAAGCTTGATCATTATACTTTTCTGTTAGGCGAAGGCAATCCCTATCAAACAGGTATTACTAAATTAGGCAACTATGATTTTTATGCCACACAGGTAACACCTGAAGGATGCGAAAGCGGTATACTAAAAGTCAATGTTAAAATAAATCCCAGTCCTAAGGTAAATATTCTTTATCCAAATCCAAAAGAATTAAGTTGCATAATCGCAACAACTATATTGGATGGAACAGGCTCGAGTACTGGCGATAGCATCAGTTACCTTTGGTCGGGTGGCAATATAGTTTCTGGACAGGAAGACATTAAAGCAGTTGTTGACACTGGCAGCGTTTATACGCTTAAAGTGACAAATACCAACACAGGCTGTTCGACATCTGGATCTATTCGCGTTATCCAACGATTGCAATACCCTGAATCCGGAACTGCATTAAGCAATGTTAGCATTTGTTCCGACAAAACATATAATTTATTCAGCTCCATCAAAGACAATTTTTCAGGAGGCGTATGGCGAGAATTAGATAGTAAAGGAAATATTACAGGCAGCAATTTAAATCCAAGCAACTTAGCCAGCGGAAATTATAAATTTCGATATGTACTGTCTGCCGTTGGATCATGCCCCGGAGATAGCGTAGTTTCTACTATTGATATCACAAAATTCCCTTCTGCGGGGGTAGCCAAACCAAGTCAGACTATTTGTAATAATGGCAATTACATCCTTACCAATACACTAAACAATTTTGATACTAATGGTTATTGGACAGCCTCCTTCAGCAGCATTCAGAATAAAATTACAGGAAATATATTTGACGCTTTAAATGTTCTTCCGGGAAGTTATAATCTAGTATATCATACCAACCCTATAGCTGCATGTAAAACTGGCGATACAACCAAAGTGATTATTAAAGTGGCTTCATTTTTAAGTGCCGGAATTGCGAAGGACACCACCATTTGTTCTAAAGATAGTTTCCTACTTTTCCAAGCAATAAAGAATTATGATAACGGTGGGGTTTGGCTAGATGATTCAAATAGCGGCAGACTGCGGGGTTCTTATTTCGATCCAAATGATTTATTAGGAGGATACTATCAATTCACCTATCAATTTGATTCTGCTGTTTGTCCCTCATCTAAAGCAAGCGTTACTATACTTACTGATACCATAACTCCTAAAATTAATTGTCCAGGGGAAGTTATAAAATCATTATCACTGGGAGCACCTTTTTACGAAGTGATAGCAAAAGAATTAGATCCAATTTTGATTAGTGATACATGCGGAATAATGTTCATCAACAATGACTTTAATAATGATTCTAGCTTAAAGAATGCGCAGATTAGCGAAACGAAAGAAATAATTTGGACAGTAAGTGATTTTGGAAAAAATATAGCACAGTGTAAAGTTAAACTAATATTAAATGGTTCTCAAATACCCAATGTATTCACCCCCAATGGCGATGGAGTAAACGATTCCTGGGATTTTTCAATATCAGGTTTTTATCCCAAAGGCATAGTTCAAATTTTTGATCGTTGGGGAAATAAAGTTTGGGAATCGGAAGAAGGATACCCGCAACGATGGGATGGAAAGGTTAACGGAACTATAGTGCCAGTTGGAACCTATCGCTATTTTGTGTTAGACGAAGATAAAGCAGTATTAAAAGGGTTTTTAACCATTTTAGGTCAATAATGAAAAAGTATTTAATCATATTATTTTTAGTTTCCTTCTCTGTGTTAGGAGCACAGCAGATGCCTATTATAAGTCAATACATGATAAATGGTTTTACATACAACCCCGCAATGGCAGGTGTGGAAGGTTATAAAGTTTTTAATATTTCGGCCAGGGAGCAATGGTTAGGCTTAGAGAATCCCCCACGTACTTATCAAGCCAGTTTCCATAGCAAATTAAAGGGAAAAAAAATGGGTTTAGGAGTAGGACTATACCACGATCAGGACGGACTTATTGGTCAGACTGGCGGACAATTCTCTTACGCCTATCACATAAAGTTAGGAAAAGGAATAGTTTCTGGTGGATTATCAGCATCGTTCTACCAACTCAGAATCAACACTTCAAAAATGATCAGCGGAAGTGCTGATGATACATACCTTAACAGCATCAATAACCAGAGTATAGTACCAGATTTTTCAGCAGGTATATTTTATACTTCAGGAAAATTTTTCATAGGCGCTTCAGCGGCCCAACTTTTAGAAGCTAAAATAAAACTAACCGGTACCGAAAACGAAGGATTTGTTTTGCAACGCCACTTTTATCTATATACCGGAGGCAATATTAGAATGGGCAGAAACTCGCTAACGCCTTCCATTTTAGCTAGAGCCATGCAAAACGGGACATATACCGCCGACGCCAACCTGCGGTTTAATGTAGACAATAAATTTTGGCTAGGTGCTTCATACCGCACCAGCAATAGCGTAATTGGCATGTTTGGCATACACATCGAACAATTCTCAATAGGATATGCATTTGATTATTCATTGAATGCCTTAGCTCAAAGCAATTATGGCTCACATGAATTGATGCTCACATACATTTTAGGCGGCAGCGCAGCATCCTATAATTCTAGGGGTAGTAAGATATTCTAAGCCCTGTATACTTTGCGAAAAACTTATATCGCATCCAATAATGCCCAAAACGATTCTGCAAAATTCTAATCTCATTTTATATCAATAATACTAAAGCATAATTAATAATTCATTAGTAAAACATAAACCTAATATAAACAACAACTTGCAGACTCTTTTTGACATCCCTCCATATTACTAATGTGTATTAATTCAACGCTACAATAAATTTTCCCGTTCCCGAAAAGCTTATCTGATATTTATTCTCGCCCACTTGCATGCTTTGAAATTTAATTACTCTTCCTTCAGCATTTTTAATTTGAATCG
>JAIFLP010000134.1 GCA_020049015.1 Bacteroidota bacterium
TCATTGCGCAATGATTGGTCATCATCATTACCTGAAAAGAACAATTCATATTTCTATCCAGGATTTACGATTTCGTATTTGCTATCTGACGCTTTTCCGGGGTTGAAGAAAAGCCTACCTTTTGCTAAGGTGCGGGGTGGTTGGGGTATGACAGGTAACGATGCCAGTCCGTATGTTGTAAACTCAGAATTTACAAGGTCTGAAATCAATTTAATATACCATAGTCTTACATTTCCAATAGATAGTATGGAAGCATTTGAAGTAGGGAATCGTTTGGGAAATAATCTTTTACGACCAGAAATGACTGAAGAAATTGAATTTGGTTTGGACTTAAGATTTTGGAAAAATCGATTTGGATTAGATGGTGCAGTATATAGAAAAATATCGAGAGGACAAATACTAAATGTACCAATATCAACTAGTAGTGGCTATACATCACAAACGATGAATCTTGGTGATATAGAGAATAAAGGTATAGAACTCATGGTGTATATAAAACCGATACAAACAAGAAATTTTTTATGGAATATAAATATTAATTATACCAAAAATATAAACGAAGTTATAAGTCTACCCAACGAACTTCAAAAAATAGAATTGGTAAAAGTTGGCGATGTAAGTATGGTAGCGAAACCCAACCGACCAATGGGAATAATAGAAGGGCCAGTGCCCTTAAGAAATTCATCGGGACAAATAATAGTAGATGAAAATGGGATTCCGAAAACCGCTGCGGCAAATGAAGAATACGGAACTATTCACCCAGATTTTATAATGGCACTGTCGCAGCAGTTTAGCTATAAAGGTTTTTCTTTAAATACGTTATTGGATTTTAGAAAAGGTGGATTATTATATTCCTATACATCAGTATTCAATACATTTACCGGGAATTCAATTCAAACAGCATATAATAATAGACAAGCATTTATTGTGCCCAATTCAGTGCAGGAATTTTTGGATGCAGATGGAAAGCCATACTATAAAGAAAACACTCAAGCTATTGAACCTGAAAATATATGGACATATTATTATACTACAACAAATAAATCGAGCATCAGAAATCACATATTAGATAGAACCTATTTAAAGCTCAGAGAAGTTTCCTTGAGCTATGATCTGCCTTCTGGATGGATTAATAGAATTAAAATGCGGCACATTTCATTTGGCATAGTGGGTAGAAATTTATTTTTATGGACACCCTCCGGAAATACAGTAATAGATCCTGAGACATCAACATTTGGAAACGATATTGCGGGTGAATTTGGAGAATATGGAGGAGGGCCATCAATAAGAAGTATAGGATTACAAATTAAAGCATCGTACTAATGAAGAAAAAAAACACTTATATATTTTTGATATTGATTATATTTTTAACCTCTTGTAATGATTGGTTAGACATTAACAACGACCCAAATAATCCGGATGCCATTTCACCAGAATTGGCATTACCGGCAGCAGAATTATCGCTGGTATCGCAAGTAAATTCTTTTTACAATATTGCTGGAGGCATTATGTCGCAATACTGGGCGCAAAGCAATTCATCAATTCAATACATTGAATTTGACAGTTACAATATTAGTGCATCAACATTAGATTTATCATTCCAGGAAATGTATTCAGGCGCATTAAACGATTTTGAATATATAAAAAAAGAAGCATTAAAAAACGAAGACCAAAGGTATTATATTATAGCAACCGCATTGCAATGTTATGGATTTCAATTATTGGCTGACTTATATGACAAGATACCATTTAACCAAGCATTACAAGGACAGCAATACCTACAACCTGCGTACAACAATGGAAATGAGGTGTACGATTCATTAATTGTGAGATTAGATAATGTACATAAGCTTACAACAAACATTATAAATGATCCGGCATCATTATCAAAATATGAAACAGCACTTGAGTCGGATTATATTTTTAAAGGAGATTTATATAAATGGGAGCGGTTTATCAATACCTTAAGACTTAAAATTTATATACGGCAATGCTTAGTAAATAATACAAAAAGCAACTCAGGTATTATTAGCATGATAAATGCATCAGCATTATTTTTAGATGAAGACGCTTCCATAAAAATTTTCAACAGTGAACCCAATCGTTTAAACCCACTGTATGCTATTGACCAATTTGCGCTCAACATCAAGAATAATTTATTGGCGAGTCACACATTTATATCTTGGCTAAAGTTACATAACGATCCACGGATAACCAAGCTATATATTGCAGGTAAATCTGGTCAAATAGGAGTACCACAAGGAACTTATAATACCAGCACCACGGTACAAAATCCCGAGAATTTTTCCAGGGCTAGGATATTAGCTACAGATCATGCATTTTTAATAAGTAAAGCGGAAGCCAATTTTTTACTTGCTGAAGCAGCCTTAAGATATGGCTTTTCTGATCCAAAAATATACTATGAAAATGGGGTAAAAGCAGCATTTGAACGTTTTGGTTTCAATGCCAATAATTATCTTACCGGTGTATATGCATATCCTGATAGCGGTAATTTTGAAGACAAACTAAAAGCTATTATTACCCAGAAGTGGGCATCTAATGCAGGTATAAATGGAATTGAATCCTATATAGAACATGTAAGAACTGGCTATCCTGAAAGAACTGAACTATTAACAACTGACACACAATATAAGCCTGGTACATTTGTTAAACCTAAAACCAGTGTTCTTTCAGATATTGCAGGAAAACATCAATATCCAAAAAGATTTGTTTATCCTAAATCGGAAAGAACCAGGAATTCAAATACACCTATAGAAGTTTCGAATACAACGCCAGTATGGTGGAATATAAACAAGTAAAAATAATGAAAGCATTAAAAATATGAAGCCATATAAAAAAATACTTCAGGCAATTGCCATCATACTAATAATCGGAGGCTGTAAAGAAGAAACAGAATTATACGGTCCAATTTATCCACTTGCAGGAAAATACTTAGTTCAAATTCAATTTGACATTGAAGGTGAAATGCTAGATATTTATGGAGAAAAATACTATCATTTAATTGTGTCCAATACGGCATCGGGAAGAAACGACTCTGCTATAGTATATTGCACCAGAACCAATAGTACACAAAAATTTATTGAGTTTAAAGCAGGTTGTAATCCAAAACAATTGTCAATATTTTCAAGTAATGAAACTGACAAAATTTCGGGTAGTACTATCAATATAAACGATGCCAAACTTATTCTGAAAGGGAGTGTATCATTATCAGGAAAGAGCATCACTGATAGTATTTATATTAAAGTTACTGCAATGGGAGAACCTGAATTTAGGTATTTAATTTCCGGACATAGGTTAACAGGTTTTATTGAGGATCAATATAAATAATAGGAAACAGCAGAATATGAGAAAGATAATGGAGAAGTTGTCCGGAAAAATAGATAATTTACTCAGGGTATTTTTATTTATATTCTCGGTATTATTTATAACATATTTAACGCCGAAAGAAGGAAAATTCAGATATGAATATCAAAAAAACAAACCATGGCAACACGACGCATTAATTGCGCCCTTCTCATTTCCCATATCAAAATTAGATTATGAAATAGAAAAAGAAAAAGACAGCATATTAAAGAATTTCAAACCTCATTTTAAATTTGAGACAGAAGTATTTTTGAATCAGAAAAAAATATTCAATGAAAAATTAGAAAAAGCATGGGAATCATTTAGTCAAAAAAATATAGATATTGAAAAATATGTTGTAAAAGATGAGCTCTTCAAGCAAATTCATCACTTAATCAACTTTGTTTATACCAAAGGAATATTAGAGTTTCCTGATAATTTCAACAATCAATATCCAGAAACGAGTAGTATAATACTAGTTAAAAACAATGTATTAGATGAATATGAATTTTCGAATTTTTTCACCAAAGGAAGCGCATATGAATATATTGAAACCTATTATAGTGATTTTACCAATAGATATAGTGGCAGTTCTCAAAAATTGACTGCAGCTTTTTTTGCACAAATACGATTTGAAAATTTTATTACTGCAAATATTTTTTTTGATGAAAAAATTACTGAATACCAAAAAAATGATTATCTTAAAAACATATCCTACGCAAAAGGCATGGTATTAGAGGGCGAAAGAATAATTTCGACTGGTGAGTATGTGAATTATGAAAAATTTAGAATTTTAGAATCCCTAAAAAAGGAATATGAAAATAAATTAGGTGAAACTGATAACTATTGGGGCTTGTTAGCAGGAAAAATGCTCATTTCGTTGATTTGTATTTCCATTCTTTTTTTGTTTCTAAGGAATTTTCGAAAAGAAGTATTTTATCAAAGGGTACGTACATCCTTTATAATATTATTGTTATTGTTATTTGTTTTACTGGCAAGTTTGGTTATAAACTACAAATTTTTAAATTTATATATCGTTCCATTTATTGTAGTGCCCATTATAATAAAAGCTTTTTACGATTCGAGGCTAGCACTTTTTGTACATCTTATGATACTTACCATAGTAGGATTTTGGGCTCCCAATCCATTTGAATTTATCTTTATTAATTTTATAATAGGTGGATTTGCCATCACCTCATTTGGAAATCAGAACCGGCGAAGTTCATTGTTTTACACATCCGTATCCATAATTTTTTTATACTGGTTTGTATATGCTAGTTTGGTACTTTATCAAGACGGATCGATATCAAAAATTGAAATGCGTAATTTCTCATATTTTGCTATTAATGGATTTTTTGTACTAACATCAATACCTCTGGTCTATATCTTTGAGAAAATGTTTGGTTTTTTATCAGAAACAACATTGTTAGAATTAGCTGATTCAAACCAACCCTTATTGCGAAAACTTGCAGAAGTAGCTCCTGGAACATTTCAGCACTCGTTACAGGTAGCAAATCTCTCAGAGGATGCAATTTATAAAATTGGAGGTAACGTTCCATTAATTAGGGCAGCTGCATTGTATCATGATATAGGGAAAATTGAAAACCCCATATACTTTATAGAAAATCAAACAGAAGGCATAAACCCGCATGACAATCTTGATTTTGAAAAAAGCGCAGAAATAATTATAGGACATGTAAATAAAGGAGTTTCGTTGGCGAGGAAGAACAGAATCCCTACGCAGGTAATTGATTTTATTCGTACCCACCATGGTACAACAACGGTTCAGTATTTTTATCGTTCCTATCTTAGGAATTATCCAGATAAAGAAGTAGATATAAAACACTTTACCTATCCTGGACCAAAGCCATATTCTAGAGAAATGGCAGTTTTAATGATGTCTGACTCAGTAGAAGCAGCTTCGAGGAGTTTAAAAATATATAGTGAAGAAAACATTAACAATTTGGTTCAAGACATTATACAGCAGCAACTGCGAGAAGGTCAATATAATGATTCGAATATTACATTTAGGGAAATAAGCGAAATAATAGAAATATTTAAAAAAAGATTAAAAAATATTTATCATTTGCGAATTGAATATCCAAAATAAATCTCTAAATTGTCTTCTTTTGAAGGGAGAAAATCAACATGTATTCAATATTTAATTATTTTAGAAAAGTTAAAAAATTAAAATCTACGCTGTATTTAACAGAAGCGCGATTTAATTATATAGCAGAAAATTTTCCAGATGTTATTTGGATGCAGGATTTAAGTTTTAATACTGTATACATGAGTCCATCTATAAAAAAACAGTTAGGATATACAGTTGAGGAATATCTGAGTATGCCTGTAAGTAAGAGGTTACCTGAAGAATCGGTATTAAAAGCGAAAGAAGTTTTGATGGGCGAAATGGATAAACTTAAGAAAGGGGAAATAGATAAAAATACTCATTACAAGGTATTTGAAATGCTGCATAGGCATAAAAATGGACGCACTGTTTGGGGTGAAGTAACCATGTCTTTTATTTGGGATTCAAATAGTAAACCTATTGGAATACAAGGGATCACAAGAAATATTCATGAAAAGAAAATTGCAGAAATAGCTTTAGAATCGAATTTTGAAAAATTCAAATCACTTTACAATAATAATAATACCTTATTACTTGAAATAGACAAAAGAGGTTTAATTGCCTATGCCAACAATAATTTTTTGCAATTATGCGGTTATACAAAAGAGGAAGTTTTGGGAATGCATTTTTTAAATTATATTGATTCTTCAATGCATAAAATAGCGATTGAGAGATTTAAATGTAAGTTTAACAAACCTGATTCAGATTTGAATGAATATATCATTTTAGCTAAAGATGGAACGAAAAAATGGGTTAATGAATACTCAAACACCTATAAGAGTTCAGATGGTGAGATATATTTAAGTCTGATTGCCTTTGACATAACCCACAGAAAAGAATTGGAATTGAAATTAACTGAATCTAATGCCCAATTAGAGGCGTTAAATGCTGCAAAAGATCGATTTTATAATATTATTGCACATGATTTACGTCACCCCTTTCAATCGATTCTTGGTTTTTCAGAGCTCATGTTAACTGAGTCGTTGCAAACAATTGCTGATTATAGAACTGCGAGCAATTCTATCTATAAGACTTCGCAGCAAGCCTTCTTATTGTTAGAGAACTTATTAGATTGGACGAAGCTGCAAGGAAACAATATTTTATTTAGTAAGGAAAATTTAAGTGTTCGTGATCTTTTTGAAGACGTTACTGAGTTCTATAAAACAATTGCACAATTTAAAAATGTTGAATTAATAATTGAAGGAAGTACTGATTTATATATCCATTCAGATAAGCATATTGCATTAACTGTTCTAAGAAATATTGTATCTAATGCCATAAAATTTACTTTAAATAATAGCAAAGTGGTATTAAAAGGCGAAATGCGAAATAATGATATTATTATTATGTGTATTGATGAAGGCGAAGGCATAGCAAACAGTGTAATAGACAAAATTTTGAATCAAACCATCAATACTCCACATTTAAAAAATTCTCCGGAACAAGGCAGCGGATGGGGCTTAATGCTATGTAAAGATTTATTAGATAAGATGGGTGGAAAAATTTGGTTTGAAACAGAAGCAGGCAGAGGCAGTAAATTTTACATTTCTTTTCCATCGGCGACAGAAAAATACGATGTTGTAGATGAAGCGGCAAAGGTAATAATTGAAAGAAAAAACATATTAGTAACAGATGACGAGGAATTAAATTATGTTTTTTACAAAGAAGTTTTGAATCCGGATTTTTATAATCTGATTTATGCTTCAAATGCGGAACAAGCATTTATAAAGCTTTCTAGTGAGAAGATTGACTTAGTATTAATGGACATCCAGATGCCAGGGATTGATGGTATAGAAGCAGCGCACCACATAAAGAAGCTATATCCACACATACCAATAGTTGCTCAATCATCATTAAATTTGGGAGAAATAGAAGAAAAGCTAGCGAAAAAAAATGATTTTTGCAGCGTATTAACCAAGCCAATTAGCATTGTTGATTTAAAGAAAACGATTTTTAATCAGGTATTATAAAAAAGCTGCCCCATAGGAAAAGGGGCAGCCGGAGTATAAATTGATAGAAAATAGAGACTACTAAACAACACCATGAGCAATCATAGCATCGGCAACTTTAATAAACCCACCAATATTAGCACCTTTAACATAATTAACGGTACCATCTTTTTCGGTTCCATATTTTACACAAGTTTTATGAATATTGATCATGATACCGTGTAATTTTTGATCAACCTCTTCCCTGCTCCAAGGCAAGCGCATAGAGTTTTGAGACATTTCGAGTCCTGATGTTGCAACACCACCAGCATTGGCTGCTTTACCCGGTGCATAAAGAATTTTTGCTTTGATAAACTCTTCAACAGCTTCAGGTGTAGAAGGCATATTTGCTCCTTCAGAAACTCCAATGCAGCCATTTTTCAACAATACTTTTGCATCATCTGCATTTAATTCGTTTTGAGTAGCGCAAGGAAAAGCCAAATCGCATTTAACCTCCCAAGGACGTTTTCCTGCAACAAATGTACATTTATATTTATCTGCATATTCTTTAATACGACCACGCTTATTATTTTTTAAATCCATTACATAAGCTAATTTTTCGCTGTCAATACCTGCAGGATCATAAATATAACCATCAGAATCAGATAAAGTAACCGCTTTAGCACCTAACATATTAAGTTTTTCAACGGCATATTGGGCTACATTTCCAGAACCTGAAACAGTACAAACTTTACCCTTCAAGCTACTATTCTTGGTTTTAAGCATTTCTTCGGCAAAGTACACTGCGCCATAACCAGTAGCTTCAGGACGAATCAAGCTACCGCCCCATTCAATTCCCTTACCGGTAAGAACGCCAGTAAATTCATTTCTAAGACGTTTATATTGACCATACATATAACCTACCTCACGACCACCAACACCTATATCACCTGCAGGCACATCGGTATTAGCACCTATATGACGTTGCAATTCAGTCATAAAACTTTGGCAAAAACGCATTACCTCGTTATCAGATTTACCCTTAGGATCGAAATCGGAACCACCTTTACCGCCGCCCATAGGAAGTGTTGTAAGACTATTTTTAAATACCTGCTCATAAGCAAGAAATTTTAAAATGCCTAAATTAACGGTTGGATGAAAACGAAGTCCTCCTTTATATGGCCCTATGGCAGAACTCATTTGAATTCGGAACCCTCTATTGATTTGAATTTCACCTTTATCATCAGTCCAAGGAACCCTAAAAATAATTACTCGTTCAGGCTCAGTCATTCTTTCAAGAATTTTAGCCTGTTTGTATTTTGGGTTTTCCTCAATAAAAGGAAGTACGGTTTCAACCACTTCCTGCACTGCTTGATGAAACTCGGCTTCGCCAGGATTTTTGGCAATAACCTTGTTCATAAAATCTTGTACTTTTACTTCTAATAAATCGGCCATAAAAAATATATTAAATTAATAATTACTAAATAATCAAAACAAATTTATTCATTTAAATTATTTATAGCTTCAAATAGAGCATCAATACGATAAAATTCAGTAAAACACGGATAATATTAAGGAGGAAAAATCTCTTTTCACCTTATTGGATTCACTCAAACAGCCCACAGAAGGTATGAATCCGTTATTGCTAATTTTAAGACTACATTTGATCATATTATAACTTCACGCAATTTGGATCAGCTTGAAAAATTTTTGATTCATATATTGTGCAAGCCCTCGAGGCTTATTGGTTAATTTACGTATATTTATTTTCTACAATTGTGCATCTCCTCCAGAGATGCCAATAAATTATAGACGGTTCATTGTAGCAGATAATATTTTATATGCAAAATCCCCAAAAAAGGCTGGAGGCCTTCCATAATTATTCAACAATTAATAGCAATAATTCTAATCCATTTCTTAAAATACCAAACGTAACGATTCCATAACAATTCTCCCCGCTATTGCTAAACCCTCTTTAGCTTGCCGGCTATGGGCGAAGCCTGTCGACGAACGCTTACGTAGGGGTGCAAATATGAGTGAAGCGTATGCAAAACCTCAATACTATCGTCCAACAATTATTATTAAATAGTAATGATGTTATTCTTAATGGCAAATTTGACAAGATCGACAATAGTTTTTAAATTTAATTTTTGCATAATGTGGTTTTTATGCGATTCAACGGTACGGATACTAATAAACATTTCATCGGCAATTTCTTTATTGGTCATTCCATTACCCCAAAATCTTAGGATCTCTAATTCCCTGATGCTTAAATTTTTCAAATATTTTGCCTTTGAAATATCATTTGATTTTATCACATCGGCATAATTCTTAAGAAGCAAGTCGGTAATAGGTTTGCTATAAAAGTCATAACCATTTCTGAGAGAATAAATTGCTTGATAAAATTCATTACGGTTGCTGTTGCAAGTTAAATAACCTTTAGCACCCGATTTAATAATAGCATATAGATGTTCAGGATCATCGGTAAGACTAATAACTAAAGTTTTAACAGAAGGATATTCATCTTTCGATTTTCGAATGAACGACAATTCATGATCATTAATATCTCTTACAACAAAAACCAAAATATTGATGCGGACTTTTTTCAGAGCAATTCCAAGTACTGGGAGAGATGAATATTCGCCAGAAATTTCAAAATCATGATTGCTTCTAATCAAGTTTTTAAAAGCGTCAGAAATTAGGTCGCCAACAGCGTTATAATATGCAACAAAAATGGTATCCAATTCTTCTTTAATTACTAGTTAAAACAGCAGCTGTTCTTTTGATTCCATCCATTACAATCTTTAAATTGTTTTTGAATCTAACGTGTTTCACATATTTGGTAGCAGAAATCAATGACTGCGATTTAAATACATCCCAATTAACTTTACCGTTAGACACATTGCTTTTAATGGAAAAATAACCAATTTTCATAGAAGTCACATTATGAAAAAAGTGAGAACCCAAAGAAGCATCTAAAGCATAATTATCAAGTCCTAGTTCTACTATTACTTTTGCATTTGAAATTTGGGGCCAACTAACTGGAATTCCAACATTATGATCGTGGGTACCCCATCTTCCGGGACCAATCAGCAGATAATGTTTGCCTTCCTTTTTTAATTGATCGTTCATGAATTGAATTTCCTCGGCTATAGCAATTGTTTTGAGTCGGTCAAAATTATCTATATCCACATAAATAACATCCGATACATCATCAATCAGTCCATTGCCCATTATAGATTCAGAAGATAAAATAATATTATCTTTGTTTAATTCAGACCAATCGATTTTAAATCCAGTTTGATTACCAATCAGGGGTTTTATTTGCAACAAATAGAAAGTAGGTAAACCATGTTTATTTTTTTCTAAGTCAACTGCAAACTCTATTTCTACAGGCGTTCCCATAGACATTTCAACAGTTTTTAATATTTCATTTATGGCATTAGAAAGGGGTATATATTCGTACTTCAGTATATTTGCAAAATTAACAACTTTAGGTCCAGGCTGATTAATACCAGGAATCAGTATCTCGTTATTATAATCAAACACAGAAGCACAGTGCTTTAAAGTACCATGTTTTTCGGCCTCATCAATGCTTAAATAAGCCAATGCGGCTTTCTCGCCACCAGCAACAAAATCAGTTTGAGTCCGATTTAAATCAAGCGCAAAGAAATTTAATTGAGAAGCATGGAGGATATCCTTTGCTGAAACAATATCAATATTAGGATAATGCGGTGAAAATCTAAAAGCATTACCACCCTCTACTATATAGCAACCCAAACCCACACCAATTACAGCATAACCATCTTCAGGTTTCATGTGAGCAACAGGATAAAAATTTCTCGATTGAGCAACGCCACTAATGTGCGGGTAAAAATAATTTTCATACTTATTGCCTACCAATTCCTGAATAACCACCGCCATTTTTTCTTCTTCCAATTTATGATTAATGGCTTCGAAATAGCTACGTGCCTGATTAGAAAAAATGGATGCATAAACCAATTTTATAGCTGTAAGCAATTCAGTTAAACGAACATCCTCATCGGGGTTATTGTTTGGCAAAGCGTAAGTATCAAAAATTCCGGCAAAAGGTTGGGTCACTGAGTCCTCAAAAATACTAGAAGATCTAACCGCTAAAGGTTTTCTGATTTGGTTAACAAAAACTTTTAATCTTTCTACTAGCTGAACAGAGAATTTACCAGCTAGTATGGCTGTCTTAATTTTAGAATAATCGGTTTCGCTATAAACTATTTGATGCAAATCATTTTCGTCGATAAAAAGTTCAAATTCATCGGTTCCAATAATTGCAGTAACAGGAGTTGAAAAAGTAATTCCAGGAACTAACTCAGTAAAATCAATATTGTAAATAAGTGTATCAATAAAAGCGAGTCCCCTACCCTTTCCACCCAAAGAACCATTTGCCAAGGCTACAATATTTTTATCGGTAAACTCAAAAATCTCCTCAAACGACAGCACCTTACCGCGTTTTTTATCACTTCGGCTTTTATTAATTGTTTTGATCAAGAATTGCCTGAATTCTTCTTTATCAGCAAAAGCAGACTCTTTGATAGGGTTGAGTATGCGGGCCAAATGAATTTCGCCTCTTGACATAAGCCAGAAGGAATAATGATCTTTTCGAGCGTGAGAAACGACAACATGAATAGGAAGTTTAGCAATATGGGTTTCTAATTCACGGATATTGCGGGCAATTCCAACCACACTACCATTATCATCTTTAAAATAAAAATCACCCAAACCAATTGCGCGTGAGATAATTCTTTTTAGATCGTTTGATAATCGTTTCGAATTTTTGTTTATAAATTCAACGTCCAGTTTTTGGGCTATTTTATTATTAACATTTTCTGATGATTGTAAGATTATAGGAACATCTTTATTGATGCTGCGCACCATTTCAACAAAAGAAAGTCCGGCCTGTTTATTGCAAGTTCCATCTTTATCAAATTCCACATCGGAAATTACGCACAATAAATAATCTTTATACTTGTTAAAAAGAAAAGAAGCCTCTTCATAATTTACCGCATGAACAATTTTAGGGCGCGATCTCATTTTTGAAATCTTATCAAGCTCATTTCTTTCAGAACTAATAAGGCGTTGTATTTGTCCAAATATTATAGAATACAATAAAGAAAGGTATCGGGAATAGTATTGTGAAGAATCTTCAATTAAAATAATTACCCGAACCAAACCCACACGGGTATCATTTTCGGCATTTATAAAATCTTCAATTGACTTAACTATAGCAAAAAAGATTTGTGAATCACCATTCCATACAAATATTTTATCAACAGAAGGCATTACAGGAACATTTTCTTCAAAATGCTTAACCATGCTTTTGTTATTCAACAGCAAATACACTTTAAGGCAAGGATTTTTCTGTTTAATTACATTGCTAAAATCAACAGGGCCTTGCTTATCGTTGCTAACCATAAGAATAACCAAATCGAAATTAACCGCATCAATTAAAGCTAAAGCTTGTTCATGAGAAGAAACAGCAGTAATGCGAGGAAGTGAAAAAAGGCTATATTGATAAATCTCGCCCATAAATTGTTCAAAAAAGGCGTCTTCATTCTCCAAAATAAAAGCGTCGTACAAAGTTGCAACAAAAAGAATTTCCTTCACTTTGAAACGCATCATGTCTAAATAAATGTACTTATCGATGGTTTGCTGATTAAAAAACTGCTGAATGGGTTGTTTATTATTAATCAACACATCACGATATTCCTGTGAGTTTGCAACAGATTGAGAACGCGATGTCATTTGTTGATACAGCTCTCGTCCTCGGTACTGATTCAAAAAACCTGATATTAATTGGCCAATGTTATTGATCAGCTGTCCTTCTTCCTTAAGGAATACGGGATTATATGCATCAGAAAGATCTTTCAGATAAAAAACCTCAATACTTCCTTTTTTATTATCGAAAGTAATAAAGTTTTCGCGCATAAACCAGGGAGTCTCAACAAAATTATTGCTAGTGTACAATTTATCACCAAAGCTTATCCGAACAACCGTATCGTCAGGATATTGCCATGATAGAGGCAACACAGCACAAATATTATAGAGCGTTTCATCAATAGATTTCCATTGCGAAATAATTTGAGAAGTTTGGTTGATTCCTCTCAGTTCTTTTAAGCGCTCAGTATGCTCTCCCAGCATTTTTTGTAATTCTCTTCTTGATAAAGAACCTGAGATGAGTTGTGAAAGATTCAGCAGTAAGTCTCGTTCTTCATTCAGAAATGGACCTTCATCAGCAGTAGGAAATTCTCTGAGATAAAAAACCTGAATTACGCCTTTGTGATTTCCGGGAGTTTCGAAAGTTTGAATGATACTCCATTTTGTTTCCTTAAAATTTTTGCTCACAAAAATATTCGCATCAAATACAATACGAACAACTGTATGATCAGGATACTGAAACGCTTCGGGAATTAAAGAACAAATTTCTTGAATTGACTCATCTAAAGGTTTATTTTGACTAAGTATAGAACCAACACTTCTAATACCTTTAAGCTCTTTTAGCCTTTCGCGGTATTCTAACTCATGTTCAAATTCTTTAGCCATAATAAAAAAAATTAGCTACATATTTAATCAATATCTATTCTTTAGACTTAGCCTGCGTCCACAGAATATCCATTTCAGAGAGCGACATATCCTTTAGCTTTTTACCTTGCAATTTTGCTTGTTCTTCAACATATTTAAACCTACTTATAAATTTTCTGTTGGTACGTTCCAGAGCGGTCTCTGGATCAATATCGTAAAGACGTGCGGCATTAACCAAAGAGAAAAAAACATCACCGAATTCATCTTCAATGGCATCTTGATTACTGCGCAGGATTTCTTGCTTCAATTC
This sequence comes from Bacteroidota bacterium, assembly GCA_020049015.1. GTDB lineage: Bacteria > Bacteroidota > Bacteroidia > Bacteroidales > DTGW01 > JAIFLP01. The sequence continues at coordinate 14,285 of JAIFLP010000134.1, forward strand.
ATCCATTTCTTCAGCTAATTTATCCCATACTTGCTCACGTTTGTCCCAATCGAAACCCACAGCCCTCACCTTCTCTTGAATTCTACTAGCCTTAACTAGAGCTGGTAAAGAATGAGGCACGCCACTTAAAACTGATTTTTGCCCCTCCCGCATCTTAAGTTCTTCCCAGTTTTTCTTAACTTCAATATCATCTTCCACACTTACGTCACCAAAAACATGAGGATGGCGATATATAAGTTTTTCATTGATATGGTATAGAACATCAGCGATATCGAAGCGATTTTCTTCTGAAGCCATTTTTGCATAAAACACAATATGCAGCATTAAATCGCCCAATTCCTTCATGATATCTTTATGATTTTCCTCAATGATGGCATCGGCAAGTTCATATACCTCTTCAATAGTAAGATTACGTATGCTAATATTTGTTTGCTTCATATCCCAAGGGCACTTGGCTCTTAGCTCGTCCATAATACTTAACAAACGTTCAAATTCCTTTACTCTGTCCTTCATAATCAAAAATTAATTTACCTGTCCCTTATCTTAAAATTAGCTTAATCCTTTAAAATGCTTTAAAAAAGCATCGTCACGAAGCTCATTCTTATTTTTATAAAATTTTACACGAATCATACCGTTTAATGAAACCTTAAGAATATCGGCTACATTTCCTTTATTTTGTGCAATTTCAAGAAAGCCTGCGGCATTAAAAATAGCCACCAGCTCACCCTCCTCTACCTGATTGTAAGCGGAACTTATTGTACTAACTTTAAATTTATTGCTATTGATAAAAATATCAAATGATCTATCTGCGGCCACCTTATAGAATAATTCTTTTGAAATATTTGTATGTAAGTTACTATAAGAATCAATATACATAACAATACCAGAAATAGCATCATTATCAAAAGTAGGTATGAGTTTGCTATTCACTCGGTATTGCGGATATGCTTTTCCAATCTCAGAAAGTGGTTTAGATGAACAAAGCAGCTTGCAAGTTTCAACAAAAACTGAAACTTCAGGAAAAGTATCGAGAAAGCTATCGGGCAACATAAAAACTTCATCGGGCAAGAGATCAGACAAAAGACCAACAATTCCATTATCGGCAGAGATAAAAAAATGATTTTCGAGACGAAAGAATATATGAGGAATACCGGGAGCTGCTTCTGAATCAACACATATAAGATGTATAGTTCCCTCAGGAAACTTCCTAAATGCAGAAGAAAGAATATACGAAGCCTGATTCAGGTTAAACCGTTGAATCTTATGAGAAATATCAACAATTGTTACACCCGGAATATTTCGGTATAATCCTCCTTTTAAGGAAGCTGCGTAATAATCATCGTTACTCCAATCGGATATTATGGTTACAACAGGCATGGAAAAAAATGAAATTTGTTGCAATTTAGGAACATTTTTTAAGAAAAACCCGACAATTAACAAGCTGTTAGTATTTTTTTTAGAAAAAGCGGAAGCTTACAAAAATAAATGTTTATTTTTCAGCAGTTAAACAGGGATATGACAGAGCGAATATATTATTTGGAAGGAGTTGATCCACTTCAATTGTATGGGATTAATAACATGCATTTTACCTTAATGCAAAAGTTTTTCCCTCAACTCAGATTAACGGGTAGGGGCAGCGAACTAAAAATAACAGGACCAGAAATTGTTATAGATCAATTTATAATACGTTTAGAATCCATTATATCTAATATTCAAAGGTACAATACCATAAGCATTGAAGATGTAGAAAACATCATGATGGATGGGCAACTCTTAGGAGAAAAAGAAGATGCCGATACCATAATATTTGGGAATAATGGAAAAGCGATAAAAGCCCTAACACCTAATCAAAGGGAATTAATTGATTCATTTGCCGCAAACGATTTGATTTTTGCTACCGGACAAGCTGGCACGGGAAAAACCTATACTGCAATAGCCTTAGCTGTTAAGCTACTTAAATCGAAAACCATTAAAAGAATCATTTTGACACGACCAGCAGTTGAAGCTGGGGAGCGACTGGGATTTTTACCAGGCGATATGAAGGATAAATTAGATCCATATTTGCAGCCACTATTCGATGCGCTAAGAGATATGCTTCCGCCGAAGAAATTATTTACTTACATGGAAGATGAAACAATTCAAATTGCTCCTTTGGCTTATATGCGGGGACGAACTTTGGATCATGCAGTGGTAATATTAGATGAAGCTCAAAATGCCAGTCTGAGTCAGTTAAAAATGTTTTTAACCCGCATGGGTAAGAATGCAAAATTTGTAGTTACAGGCGATATAACACAAATAGACCTTCCTGTAAAAAGTAGTTCAGGTCTATCGTCAGCAATGAAAATGTTGAAAGGTATAGAAGGAGTTACCATTATTGAATTTGATCATCGCGATAACATGCGGCATCCATTAGTAAAAAAGATAGTAGAAACATTTGAAATTTTTGAAGAAAAGAAAAGAGCATATAAAAATATAGAAGATAAAACTAACAAAAATGAAAGCGGTAACTAAAACACAATTTAAAATTGGTCAGAAAGACCTATATATAGGTAAAGTGAGAGATGTGTACAACATTGATGACCGCTATTTGGTGATGGTTGTATCAGATAGGATTTCAGCATTTGATGTAGTACTTCCAAAGGGAATACCATATAAAGGACAAGTATTGAATCAGATTGCGGGAAAATTTTTAGATGCCACTGCGGATATTGTTCCTAATTGGAAAATTATTTCACCCGATCCTATGGTTACTATAGGGCATAAATGCGAGCCATATAAGGTTGAAATGGTAATCAGAGGTTATCTTACGGGACATGCATGGAGGCAATACAAAGCAGGTATTAGAATTTTATGCGGGGTTGTAATGCCCGAGGGATTAAAAGAAAATCAGAAATTTCCGGAGCCCATTATTACACCAACTACCAAAGCCAGTGCAGGACATGATGAAGATATATCAAAAGAAGAAATCATTTCAAAAGGAATAGTATCAAAAATAGAATATGAACAATTAGAAAATTACACCCGCAAACTTTACCAAAGAGGCACTGAAATAGCAGACAAGATGGGTTTAATTTTGGTAGATACGAAATATGAATTTGGAAATAAAGACGGAAAAATATATCTAATTGATGAAATACATACTCCTGATTCATCGCGTTATTTTTACAAAGAAGGGTATCAAGAACGATTAGAAAAAGGACAAGAACAAAAGCAATTATCGAAAGAATTTGTAAGAAAATGGTTGATTGAAAATAATTTTCAAGGCAAGGAAGGTCAAAGCATTCCTGAAATGTCAGATTCATTTGTTAACGAAATATCTGAAAGATATATAGAGCTTTATGAAAGTATTACAGGCGATACATTCACGAAAGGAGATTCAGATGGAATACTAGATAGAATGGAAGGTAATATTAAAAAAGCGGTGCAAAATATTTTATAAACAATCTATATAAATTTCACTTAAAGTTAATATTAAGTAATTGTAAATTATATATATAACTTTTGTATCAGCACCTATTGTAAATAATTAATTTTCAATAAACTAAATCACATTGTATGTTTTATAACAATTAAACTATAATTAACTTTTAATTAATATCAATAATCTTTTTCATTGATACATTTGCTTCCATTAAAAACGAAAATTATTATTATGAAAAAGAAATTTTTACTCTTAACGGGTATTATAATGGTGCCAATCTTTATTTTTGCCCAAGACGGGATCAAATTTGATCCTAAGATTGATGCTAACTTCAGCGACCAATCGGTGAAGGTGATTCAAGTGCCAAAAACTCCTATTCAAACACAAGTTTTGTTTATGGGCGATTCAACAGAAGTAACCGTAAAAAGCGGGGGAACTGTAAAATCGAAAAAAGACAATGATTTTATAGGTATTACACCAGACGGAGACGATTATTGGATTTCAGTTAATCACGAATCGCGTGTAAAAAATGCAGCTATTGGAGATGGAGGCGGTATGACTTCATTCAAAGTAGTTAGAGAAAGCAGCACTGATTCGCTGATAGTAGAAGAAACCACATTACCAGATGGAAGAAAAGGAAAGTTTCACAATGTAGAGTTTGTAAAAAATGTAGGTGAAACATGGACTAATTGTGGTGGTATTATCAATGAAAAAGATGGTCGCATTTGGACTGCCGAAGAATATCCATCCGCAAAATTATCTGATATAAAATCATACATAAGCGATACGGCTGATTATATTATTGGTTATGGTAGTGTAATTGATACTTTTGAATTTAAAAATACCGTTGTACCTGCTTTTAAAGGCAGCGTTGTTAGCGCTGTTCAAAACCAAGGTTGGATGGTTGAGATTGATCCTAAATCGGGAAAAGCCCTCAGAAAAGAATACAATTGGGGTCGTATGTCATTTGAAGGAGGTGCTATGTTAAATGATAGTATTGTGTTTTTGACAGACGATATGACGCCTGGCTTATTCACCAAATTTGTAGCAGATAAGAAAGGAGATTTCAGCAAAGGAAAATTATTTGCTTACAATCAGAATGGCACAGGAGCAAATGGCAAATGGATATTAATGAATAATGCCAATTTGACCGAAATGATTAACCTCCCTGATAGCGCTTATAAGAGAGGTGCTACGATGTACGTACGTTTAGAATGGCCTGTAGAAATCAACGGAAAAATTTATATTGCAGAAACAGGTAAAGACGATGCAGGTAAAGATTTAAGCAAAGGACTTGTCAGAGGCGGCGTACTTGCAAAACATCATGCCGACAAAGTAGCTGCTAAGAGTATTGAATTAGCAAGTTATGCAGATTATTACGGAAGGGTACTTGTTTATGACCCAGCGACTGATATGGTTACTGTATATTTAGAGGGTGGGCCTGATTTTAATAATTCTGTATCAGAAGCGGTATCAAGTTATCCTAATATTCACTTATCAAACCCTGACGGATTAGGAAAAATAAAAATAAATGGAAAATGGTACATGATTGTTCAGGAAGATTTAAACGGACATACTTATAATCGATTACCTGCAGAAGGCCAGGGTTCAAATGTTTGCGATATTTATTTATTGGATATGAGTATTTCAAACCCCGCACTTACTGATTTAATTCGTATAGGCGCAGGTCCTAAAGGTGCTGAGTTAACAGGAGGTAACGGTATAGATGAAAATGGAAAAACACTTTTAGTAAATATACAGCATCCTGATAAAGCAAATACTGCTCCATACAATAATGCAGGAACATTAGCGATGACAGGCTTTGATAAAATAGCCGACTTAAAAACTTTGCATTTCAATCCTTCTTACACTGCAGATGCAATAAAAGTGATGCAATTTAGTACAGATCCTAAAATAAAAGTTCAAACCATTTTTTCAGGTGCTGTTGATTCGGTAACTGTAGTTAGTGGTGGTTTTGCTAAATCAAAAGGTGACCATGATTTTATTGGTATAACAGCAGATAAGACTGCGAAAACATTTACCAGCACTTCTGTTCCTTCATTTAAAGGATCAGTTATTTCTGCAGTAGAAAATCAAGGCTGGATGGTAGAAATTGATCCTAAAACAGGTAAGGCATTAAGAAAAGAATACAATTGGGGTCGCATGTCGTTTGAAGGTGGTGCATTCCTTAACGACAGTACAATCATTTTAACTGATGATATGACACCTGGTTTGTTAACGAAATTTGTTGCCGACAGCAAAAATGATTTAACCAAAGGTAAACTTTACGCATACAATCAAAATGGAACCGGAAGCAAAGGTAATTGGATTGAAATGAACAACAGCAATTTGACTGAAATGATTCATTTGCCCGACAGTGCTTTTAAACGCGGTGCTACCATGTTTGTACGTTTGGAATGGCCTGTTGAAATTGGAGGCAAGGTTTATATAGCAGAAACTGGAAAAGATGATGCAGGTAAAGAATTATCCAATGGTTCAACAAGAGGAGGTATTATAGCAAAACACCATGTTGACAGACAAACAGAGCAGGCTGCAGCAATAGGCAGTTATACTGATTTCTACGGTCGTATTTTAGTATATGATCCAATTCTTGACACAGTTACTGTGTATTTAGAAGGTGGTCCTAAATTTGCAACTTTAGTTTCTGATTCTGTATCAAAATATCCTGCGATTCACTTGTCAAATCCTGATGGTTTAGGCAAAGTTAAGATTAACAGCAAATGGCACTTAGTAATACAGGAAGATTTGAACGGCCACACATACAACCGTTTACCTGCTGAAGGTCAAGGTTCAAATGTATGCGATATGTTTTTATTGGATATGAGTATTGCAAATCCCGCATTATCTGATTTAATTCGTATTGGTGCTGGTCCAAAAGGTGCTGAATTAACAGGCGGAAATGGTTTAACAGAAAATGGAAAAACAATTTTAGTTAATATTCAACATCCTGATAAAGCAAACGACAAACCTTATAATAATGCTTTAACTATTGCATTGCATGGTTTTGATAATGTAGCAGATTTAAAAGACCTGCATTTTGCTCCGTCATATGCAGCAGCAGCAATAAAAAAATTCCAAATCAACGAAGGTAAAGGAATTAGCATTCAAAAGATTTTTTCTGGCGTTGTTGATTCAGTTACTGTTGTAGGTGGTGGTTTTGCTAGTGCTAAAGGCGATCATGACTTTATTGGTATCACTCCTAATGGCAGCGATTTTTGGATATCAATTAACCATGAGAGTCGTGTTAAAAACAGCAAAATTGGAGATGGCGGCGGAATGACTTCTTTTCAAGTTCAATATTCGGCTGATACATTAAAAATGCTAGAAACAACCTTAGCTGACGGTCGCAAAGGCATTTTCCACAATGTTGATTTTGTGAACACAGTTGGAGAAACTTGGACTAATTGCGGTGGTATCATATCACCTGATGGTCGTATCTGGACAGCAGAAGAATATCCTTCAGCAAATAATAGCAATATTGAGTCATATATCAGCGATTTAAGTCCTGTAATTATAGGAGAAGGCCGACAAGGTGATTATTACTGGATTTCGGTTAATCATGAAAGTCGCGTTAAAAACGAGAAAATCGGTGACGGAGGCGGAATGACTTCATTTAAAATCATGCGCGATTTAAGTACTGATACATTGGTAAAAGTAAAAACTACTTTACCTGATGGACGTAAAGGTATCTTCCATAACATAGATTTTGCAAATACTGTTGGAGAAACATGGACTAATTGCGGTGGTATCATTAGTGCTACAGGCCGTATTTGGACAGCAGAAGAATATCCATCCCTTGCCAATACAAATATAGGCAGTTATATTTCAGATCTTACCCCTGTTGTTATAGGACACGGTCGCTTAAGAGGTGCCGGTGCAGCAGCAACATCGGGCGATTTATTCAAAGGTGAACTTTTGGAAAAACACGAATTACAAGGTTGGATGGTTGAAATAGATCCTATGAAAGCAGAAGCTATTAGAAAGCAATTCAATTGGGGTCGTATTTCATTTGAAGGCGGTGCCATTGCAGATGATAGCATTGTTTATTTAACCGATGATATGACACCTGGCATTTTTGTAAAATTCGTTGCCGATAAAAAAGGAAATTTCAACAAAGGTAAATTGTATGTATATAATCAAAACGGCGCTGATGCAAGCAGCAAGTGGATTATGATGGACAATACCAATTTGAAAGAAATGATTAATTTACCTACCAAAGCGTTAGAAAAAGGTGCGACGATGTTTGTTCGCTTAGAATGGGTAATTGAATTAAATGGCAAGATTTATATTGCAGAAACAGGTAAAGACAATGCTGGAGCTGATTTAGCGAAAGGCTTACCTAAAGGTGGAGTTATAGCCAAGCATCATGCAGACAGAATTGCAAGTAAAGGCGTAGCTTTAGAAAGTTATGTAGATTACTATGGCAGAATTTTGGTTTATGATCCTAAAACAGGTGTTGTAAGTTCTTACCTTGAAGGTGGTTCTGAATACACAACCTCAACATCTCAAGCAATTGCTGATTATCCTGCAAAACATCTTTCAAATCCTGACGGGTTAGGAAAAATAACAGTAAACGGAAAAAGCTATATGATCATTCAGGAAGATTTGAATGGCGCTACTTTTAACCGCTTACCAGCAGAATCTCAAGGTTCAAATGCATGTGAGATGTACTTGCTTGACATGAGCATTAATAATCCAACGGTTAACGAACTTACCCGCATCTTTGTAGCACCTAAGAGAGCAGAAGTAACAGGAGGCAATGGAACACCAGACGGAAAAACCATCTTAGTAAATATTCAACACCCTGATAAAGCAAATACCGCACCTTACAATAAGGCCATGACAATTGCTTTAACCGGATGGGACAAGGACTTCATTGGAATCAAAGAAAATTCTGATAAATCAAATTCATTTAATGCTTATCCAAATCCAGCAACCAGGATTGTTAATTTCAATGGAGAATTCAATGTTGCCCTTTACGACATAAAAGGTAATTTGATAATAACCAAAGAAAAAGTTGCTCAATTAAATATCGATGGTTTAAACACTGGAACATATTTTATCATGAACGACAAAAAAGAAACAATTAAGTTAGTAATAGAATAACCATTTTAAGCGGGGTGGATAAGTTTCCATCCCGCTTTTTTTAATTTTTAAGAATGAAATTAGCAATAATTATAATTAGTACAACAATTCTTTTTTCGCTAGGATATGCGGATTTTCAAATCCCAGCAAATAAAGTAATCCCAGTACAATTCAACAATCTGAAAAATCCTGTAGAAAGCAATCCAAAAAACATAGCATCTGGCGCTAAGATTTACAAAAAACTTTGCTGGACATGCCACGGTGACAATGGCAATGGAAAGGGTCCTGGTGCTGCAGAACTAAGCAACAAACCGGCCGATTTAAATCAAAAAATAATAAAAGAAAGAACAGATGGAGCCCTGTTTTGGTGGATTAACGAAGGAGGAAACGACATGCAACCATTTAAGGATGTGCTATCTAAACAAGAAATTTGGCAATCCGTTATTTATATAAGAAAAATACAAAGCAATTAATAAATGAGAAAAGCAATTTTCGTTCTATTCATTACATGCTATTGTTTTCACACGGTCGTTGCCGAAGAATCTATATCTGTGCAAGATAATTCAGATCATAGAGAGTATGTGAGTAAAACCTTTAGAACTACGAGCCTGTTTCATTCACAATCTATTGAAATGATGCCACTGCGAAGTTTTAATTTGGTTGTGAATCACAAATTTGGTGAAACAGATATTGCATCTGAAAAAGCTATTAGTGATTTTTTGGGTCTCGATCTAACCTCAAACATTCGTTTTGGATTCGATATACCCATTACCCGGGATTTATATATCACATTAGGAAGAACAAGATTTTCAAAAATTTATGATGCGGCTTTCAAGCTATCACTTATTAAACAAACGGAAGATAATTTTTTTCCTATTTCTATTTCGTGGTTTTCAGAAATAGATATGAATACAACAAAACTTGAAAACCCTGGAGATGATTATTTCTTTGCCGATGGAAGACCTTTTTCATATAAAACAAATCATCGTTTATCCTATTTCCATCAATTAATCATGGCTAGGAAATTTAACAATAGTATCAGTGCACAAGTGGCTCCGGCATTTACATACAGAAATCTAGTAAAGCCTGGTGAAAAAAACGGGAGCATGGCATTGCCTTTGGGCTTAAAAATAAGAACTTCTTTAATGCATAATCTTATTTTTGAATATGCCTTTTTATTTAATTCAAACCAATCCTCAACCATTCCCTTTGCTATTATGTATGAAATGGTAACAGCAAGTCATGTTTTTCAAGTAGGTATATGCTCGTCAAATAGGATATTACAATCAACAATATATACATCAGAACATGTGAAGATTAATGAAAGTAAGTTCATTATCGGATTCAATTTACACAAAACCTTCTTTTTGAGTAAAAAAAATGATCCTCTAAATTAAAAACACTCCGAAAAGGAATGAAAAAACAAAATAATAAAATAGAATTCATATTATTAGTAGCAGCAGTTCTATCGCTTTTGTATTTATCCTGCGAAAAAGATCAAGGACCCCAGTATATAAAACCTATTGAAAAATGTTTATGCGATAGCACTTCATTTAGAGATTGTTATTGCGATACATTAGATCCATATCCTTGCACGTGCGATAATACTCCTTACAGAGACCCCTCCTGTTGGTGCGATACAATTGATCCCATTTGTGATTGTGATAGTACACCCTATATGGATTGCTACTGTGATTCATACCATCCTATTTACGATTGTGATTGCGACACCACACCTTGGCGCGATTGCCATTGCGATACCCTTCAGGCTATTTACGATTGTCCATGCGGGGATGCTTCGAAATGGAAAGATTGTGCCTGCGATAGAGATCCGGTGTATATATGTGAATGTGATTCAACAAAGTATAAAGATTGTGACTGCGACCGAGATACAATTGAAAAACCCGTACTAGTATCGTTTGATAAAGAAATCCAACCCATAGTAAATAAATATTGCATTGAGTGTCATTACAAAGGTGGTGATGTAATCGATTATACTTTTCCTGATGGATATAATAATATAATCAGCGCAATAATAAATCCAGGTATTCCAGATGCCAGTCCTTTTTACACCTTTGTTTATCGTGGAGATATGCCTCCAGGCGAAATATTTCCGGACGACCTGCTAGAAAAAATAAAACAATGGATATTAGACGGAGCTCAGCCATAACTATTTTATTATTTTTTTTCAATATTATCAATGCTAACATTATATATAAAAATAGCATCCGTTTAGGCTATCAGTATTTTACCCAAACGGATAGCAGTGGAGCTATATCATGTGCAGGATGCCACTCATTAAAAAATACTGATACATTTACTTTTTATCCTACAGCTTTAGAGTTAAGCTTAAAAATAAAAGATTATAGTCCAGAATATTTAATTGAAAGGACAATTGATGCCTATTTTTCTGATCTAGTAATGGACAGTCACGATTCCATAGCAGTTTGCGACAGTCAACTAATCTACATCAAGGCATATTTATCTTCTCTAGTAAAAAATTCCAATAAACCTAAAAAATACTTACCCGATTATGCCAGTATTACAATAAGCTTAATTAGCATCGTAATGCTAATTATTGCAATAAACTATTTCAAAAAGTACAAGAAAGCCATACTAAGCATGTATGCATTGATTATTATAATTTGGATAATCACTGGATTGACTTCAAAAATAAATAATATTGGTTTGCAAGAAAGTTATGAGCCAATTCAGCCTATTAAATTTTCACATAAAACACATGCCGGTGATAATAATATTACTTGTCAGTATTGTCATTATCATGCAAGCAAAGCAAAAACTGCGGGAATTCCTTCTATAGAAGTTTGTATGTCTTGCCATTTAATCATCAGAGAAAGTAAAATTTCTGGCGCCTTTGAATTATCAAAAATGTATAAAAGTATAGAAAACAAAGTACCCATTGAATGGATCAGGGTATACAAACTACCTGCACATGCAAAATTCAATCATCAAGTACATGTTGGTACAGCAAAATTAGATTGCTCTGAATGTCACGGAAAAGTAGAGAAAGAGCATAGAATAAGACAAGTAAATGATTTATCGATGCAATGGTGCAATGATTGTCATAAAAAATCATATTCAGCAGATTTGAATACAAATGCATCGATAAACGTATTCGAAAATATGAAACAAAATTGTAATACTTGCCATTATTAGTATGGAACGAAAAGATTTTATAAAAAACATTATACATGCTATTGCCAGTGGGATATTCTTATCTTCTTGCGACAAGCCCATAAAAAAAGCAATCCCCTACTTAATTGAACCTGAAAATATTATACCGGGTGAGCCTTATTGGGTAAATAGCACTTTTAGCGATGCGGCAAATATTTCAAGGGTAAAACTTGATATAAGAGAGAACGGAATCATCAGAACTGTATCCCAATTAGGAATAAAACAGGGCTTGAGCAAACAAGTAATGGCTTCACACATTCAATTACATCATCCTAATAGGTTAAAAAATGACAAAGCATTTTCATTGGAAGAATTAAAAAAATTTCTTGTACGTGAGATACAGTTGAATGAAAAAAACACGTATATAATACTTTCTCCAGTAATATCACCCATATTAAAGAATTTAATAAAAGAAGCACAAACAAAATACTCAAGATTAAAAATTCTTGAATACCGATATAAAAATTACCAATCTTTTGCAAATGAATATAATGGCAATGTACCCAAAATTTCATTAAATAATATTAAAACAATAATAAGCATTAACGCTGATTTTTTACATGATTGGTTTACCGCTGAAGATTTCATCCCGAGTTACTCAGAACAACGACAAGAAATAGAACATTACCATATAGATTATAAACGAAGCATTACGGGTAATAACGCCAACAAATGCATAATTGCAAGTCCTAACGAAGAGCTACAAATTTTAGAGGGGATATACCAACTGCTTCAACAATCAGAACTAAACCTGTCAGTCCATACTGAAAATCCAATTGCAATTTTGGTAAAAGAAATGGTAGAATCAATAAAAAATTCCATTCCAAATGCCATTATTTTATGCGACTCAAATAATAGCTATATACAAAGGCTCGTTAAAAAAATAAATACATTAATTAAAAATAATGGGATTCATATTTTACCTGAAATATCAATCAACGGTCTTTGCTATGATAACACATACATTCAGGAGTTTTTTGCAGATTTAAATGCACATACGATTGGCTCAATAATTTGCTTTAATGGGATTGATATATATAAAGAATTTAATATTGAATCAGTTCACGAATCATTGAATTGCATTGAATCAAGAATATGGCTTAACAGTATGCCTTCATCTTTTAGTAATAAATATTCAATTGTTAGTCCTGCCCCGCATCCATATGAAACATACGACGTATATGAAGCCAATTCGAAAGAATTATGGATATCACAAAAGCTTTTCACCAATAAAAATGGCTTCCGCATCCATGAATTGCTCTCACTACTTTGTTATCAACATGAAAATACAGACCAGCTAACTGATGCATATTTGCAGACTATAATTGCTGCAAATAAAGACAATTGGCCGATAGAGAAAGCTAATATACTTTCAAAAGGATTTTATGTAAAGAATGATTATCAAATAGCTGCTAAATCAAATGCAATTATAACGCCAGAAGAAAAGCCAAACATTGAATATAAAGATTATATCATAAGTTTTTATGGCAACAATATAGAAGATACTTTTCTTGAAAGTGAAATTCTAAATCCTATAAATGGTATCTGCATTGATAAGCCCGCGATTATTTCAGAAGCATTGGCTGAAGAACTACAATTAAAAGAAGGGCAAATCATCATAATAAATAAACAACTAAGCATACCCGTTAGCATTGTTAAAATGCAATATAAATATTTCGTTAACGTACATTATTCTGACTATTGCAAACTAAGAAACAATTACACATTGCAGAATGATTTCATTGAAGGGACGATTGAGCCCAGCAAAAAAATTATTCCACTGGGAAAAACAGGAATAAAGTTAAAAGAAGGACAGCTAACATTCCGAAATGTTAAAGATAAGCATGACACATTTTTCACGAATAAAAAAACCAAAGTGCAATGGGCCATTGCAATTGATTTAAATAAATGCATAAGTTGCGGGACGTGCATTCTGGCATGCAGTATTGAAAATAATATACCGACAGTAGGAAAAATTGACATTTTAAAAAACAGAGCCATGCACTGGATAAGAATGATCCAGATTGGAAAAAGTGAAACAGATAAGCCATTTCCTATCATGTGCCAACATTGTGAAAACGCTCCTTGTGAAAGTGTTTGCCCTGTAGGAGCAACTCTGCACAGTTCAGAAGGATTGAATCAGATGGTTTACAACCGATGTATTGGAACCCGATACTGCAACAATAACTGCCCATTTAAAGCAAGAACTTTTAATTATAGAGATTATGCGGGTAATGATTTCATGGGAGGTAATGAACCAAATAATGAATGGGATAAATTGTCGTATGCAAAAATTTGCAATCCTGATGTTAGCATAAGAAGTAAAGGTGTTATTGAAAAATGTTCATTATGTTATCATCGGATTCAACAAAAAAAAATAAAAGCAAAAGCAGAAAATAGAATATTGGAATCGGACGAAATACAAACTGCCTGTATGGAATCATGTCCCGCATCAGCTATTACATTTGGTGATTTACATGATAAAAACTCCAACATTGCTAAATTATATAACAATGAAAGAGCACAATATTTGTATACCGGAAGCAATGCTTTGCCATCCATTTTTTACCTAAAAAGAACCATTTAACCATCAAATAATGGAAGGAACACTTTTAGAAAGATCAATTGTTATATTAGAAGGAAAACCTAGAGGATTTTGGTTAAAAGGGATAATAATTTCTATCCTATTTATCCTTTTAGGCTCTTACAGCATATATAGAACCATATATTACGGACTAGGAGAATGGGGTTTAAGTGGCCAAATCTCATGGGGTTTAGGTATAGTAAACTTTGTATGGTGGGTAGGCTTAGCACATGCGGGTACTTTTATATCTGCCATATTATTACTTTTGCACCAACAATGGAGAAGCAGTATCAATAGAGCAGCCGAAGCAATGACAATAATTGCAATCATTTGCGCTGCATTCTACCCCATCATTCATATTGGAAGGGTATATTTTGCATACTGGATGCTACCTTATCCTAATACACGGGAACTTTGGATCAATTTTCACTCACCATTGGTTTGGGATTTCTTTGCAATTTTTACGTATTTTGTAGTATCTGTGCTATTTTGGTTGTGGGGCATGATACCCGATTTAGCCGAATTAAAAAACAAATTACAATCACCGTTCAAAAGAAACTTATATCATTTCCTTTCATTCTTTTGGTTCGGAACAAAGAAACAATGGAAAGAATATTTTTACTTAGGCAAGATGATTGCCGCTCTTGCAGCTATTTTGGTAGTATCAGTGCATTCCATTGTTAGTTTTGATTTTGCTGTTAGTTATCTTCCAGGTTGGCATTCGCTCATTTTTCCCATATTCTTTGTAGTTGGGGCAATATTCTCAGGATTTGCTCTAGTACAAATAATGTTGTCATTCTTGAAAAGTTTTTTAAATTTAAAAGAAGAAATAGGTTTAATGGAAATAAAAAATATAAATAAAATAATACTCATTTGTTCCTGTTTAATGTCATTATTTTATTTAAGTGAAATAATAGCCGGTTTTCAGAGCGAAATAATTCATGAAAAAGAAATGTTGCTTGAAAGGCTTGTTGGTGAATATTCACTAGTTTTCTATTTCATGATATTTTTGAATATCCTTCTTCCTCAATTTTTCTGGATAAAAAAAATCATAACCAATCAGAGATTTAGCATCATAATTTCCTCAGGGATTTTGATTGGTATGTGGTTAGAGAGATACTTAATTGTAATAGGATCGCTTCAAACCTCTTCATTAGGCGTGAATGAAACATCTTATCAGATTAGCCTAACAGAAATTGGTCTGTTCATTGGTACAATAGGTATTTTCATACTATTATTTCTTCTCTTTATTAGGCTATTTCCTGTTATTTCACTTCATGAAAAAAGAACCAAATAAATGAAATATAAAACTAAATATTCTACTTTATTTATTTTTATAGGCAGTATAGCATTTCTTGCTGCCTTATATATTCAATATTATATCAATGTTGAAGCATTTCCGCAAAGATACAGTTCTAAACCAGCTTTCTTTTTGCTATTTCAAGTGCCGGTAGCTTTTGAAACATCCGTATTAATTACCTGTTTAAGCCTTATAGGGTATTTCGTTATTAGGTGGTCAATCAAAAAAAAATAATATGGAAGTAAATAAAATTCATTTGAAAATATTTGCGGTTTTGATTTTAGTTCTGCTAATAATCCATTCCGGGTTATTATCAAGCGTATTTTCACAAAGCATGCTGTTGGCTATTGTAATTACGCCAGTGTTTTTAGAATCGTCTATCAGACTTACCGGTATCAAAATGTTTCAACTCAATCATGAACAAAAAAAAAGCAGATTACATGCCATCCTTTTATTTTCTATTCTATACTTTATCTATTCTTTTGTAATTATACTTAGTTATTCACAAGACAAAAATCATCAACTACTAAATTACTATCATCCCATCATAATGGTATTTAAAGTGTTGATATTATTCTATTTTTTATGGAATGTCATTATCGCTAACCGAAAAGCAAGAGATAAAAGACATGGACTGTTTTATGCCAAAGATGTAGTGCTTTCTATTCTAATTATATTCATTTATACATTTGATATGCTACTGCCAAACTGGGAACATTTTAATTTCAATAGTATTTTCTTCTTTTCATTAATTCTAATTATACAGATAGGATTATCTTCATATATTATTCACCATCCAAATTTGAAGTCATTAGCCAATTGGGAGATAAAGAATCTTTCAAAATTCTTCATAGCAGGTGCCTTATTTTGTTTATATTTTTTGTTCACTCATGCACTAATTATAACTTACGCCGAAATACCCGACGAAGTAAAAATCGTCAAAATATGGTGGGACAATGGTTTACTTTGGTATGCTTCTATGCTATTATCGATTGCAACCCCTCTATTGCTATTCGGATTTGCCATTTTACGCAATAAAAGTCATTTACTAAAATTGTGTGCTTATTCAGTTTATTTAGGAAGCGGATGTATTTTTTATGGTTTGCACCATCCCAACCCACATGAAAACTATTTAATTTTAATCTCAGGATTAATTGTCCCACTGTTGATACAAGGTTTTTATAGTGATAAAATAAAAATAAAAAAAGCCAGTGTGCTTATTCTATTGATATTGATTGTATTCATATCATGCAAAAGAAATAAAAAACTACCTGGTATTGATTATGCTACAGATATGTTCGAAGGGAATCAGCTATATGAAAAAGTACCGGATAGCTCATTCCAATATACATTTGCAGCCAACAGCAGTAGGTACTTATTGAAAAAAAATATCAACGAAAGAAAAAAAGCCGTAATTTATTATCCTATGCCCGATTCGATAATAATAACTGCTAATACAAAAGAGCTATATCAAAACCAATGCGCCATGTGTCATGGTGAGAAGGGTGATGGAAAAGGCTATTTGTATACAGAAGGTAAATATAGTTATCCCCCCGGTAACTTATTACAGGAGAAAGTACAGCAATTGAATGAATCAGAGATATATCATGTTATATCAATAGGATTCAACCTAATGCACGGTCAATCGAACCAACTAAGCACAGCAGAAAGATGGGAAATTGCAAAATATATCAAATCACTCCCTGTTGCCAAAGCGATAATAGATCCATAGTAATGGCAATAGAATAATGGACTAATACTCCAGGCCAAATAGAATTGGATTTAAGGCTCATGGTACCCAGAACGAGTCCGGCAAATATTGCTCCAATTGTTTCTGGCAAAGGTTTTCCGAAATGGATCATGCAATATGGGATGGTCATAAAAAAAACAGCATAAAAGCCCAATGCTTTTTTGGCACCATGCAGAATAAATCCTCGAAAGAAAAATTCAATGGCTATAAAATGTAAAAAATATAAACTTTGCCATAGCAGAAAATAATTCCAATACATTACACCGTCTTGCAATCCGTAAAA
>JAIFLP010000179.1 GCA_020049015.1 Bacteroidota bacterium
AGTACCTGGATATAATTGCGCAATATTCCATAAGGTATCGCCTGATTTTACGGTGTGTAAAATGTATCCGTTGGTATTTTCGATAGAAGGATTCGTAGACGATTCCGTTTTCTGGAATTTTTTGGCTTTACTTTTTGATACATAAATGTTCAAGCGTTGACCTACCCTAATTGTATTTCCTCGTATATTATTCCAATCTTTTAGATCTGAAACCCTTACTTTATATTTCATGGCAATGGCTCCAAGATTATCACCATTTCTCACGGTGTGTCTGATCCTAACAGCTTCTCCTTGGGGTATATAGCTAGATTGATACGACTGAGGTTGGCGGTTGAGTTCAAAAAGATTTAAATAAAAGGTATCTTTATGTGCATAAATTTCTTCTTCTTTATCGATAAAACGAATAGCCATCTCTGAAGAAAGCTTTAAAGGACATTGAAAATCAATACGTGCGGGAATAATATCACGGGTATATTGAGGGTTCATATCTCTTAAAAAATCAATTTCAATGTTTAATTTGTCTGCTATCTGACCGAGGTGCACGTACCTGTCAATCATGATGGTATCATTGGTTATAGGTAACTTGGTGGATTTTGCCGAAATACCATGTTCTTTGTAATACGTGAAAACATAATTAGCAGCAATAAAAGCAGGTACATAGCCTCTGGTTTCTCGCGGTAGGTATGCATAAATTTCCCAAAAATTAGTTTTACCCCCTGACCGTCTGATGGCTTTTCTTACGTTGCCTGGACCGCAATTATAGGCTGCAATGGCAAGATGCCAATCGTTGAAAACTTTGTGAAGATCTCGTAAATAGCGCATTGCCGCATCGGTTGATTTATAAGGATCACGACGCTCATCTATTAAAGAGTTAATTTGTAAGCCGTACATTTTTCCTGTGCCATACATAAACTGCCACAAGCCTACTGCTTTGGCTCTTGATTTGGCTCTTGCAATTAAAGCAGATTCTATAATAGCTAAATTTTTAAATTCATAGGGCATATTGTATGAATCAATAATTTCATCGAATAATGGGAAATAATAGGGCATTAGGCCTAAAATCTCTTCTACTTTGTAACGTTTCTTGAATAAATACATTTCAATGAAGTTACGAACAGTTTTATTATAGGTAAGTGGAATTATTGAAGGTATATTTCGCAAACGGGTCATGTATACTGAATCGGGAATAGCAGAATATACAAAATTTGAATCAATGTCAGAAACAATATCTTCATCTATAGCTGTTTCATCATTTGCATTTGCATTTTGCATGATCCATAGGTTATACATACTATCTAAATTATTTTCAAATTTAAAATCCGGCAAATAAATAGAATCATTTTTTGATGTAGCTGGTTTAGGATTTGCCCAATTACAAAGAACTAAGCTGTTTAAAAGCGCAAGTAAAATCAGTTTAAATTTCATTATTTCATTATTTTATTTTAGATTTATATAACATCGTAATCCGTATATATTATTATTACTTTGATTGCTATAGCTATAAACGGGAGTATAAATATAGGGTTTTATATTAAGACTTACTTTCTCGCTTACATCATAATTGAATAAGTGAGCGTCCACCGTAGCATCAACAATATTAATGGCATACATTGCTACAAGAGCTATTACACTTAAATCGCGATAGCGCTGGTAATATTCAATGCCACTTTTGATTTGTGCTTCAGAATAAAGGCCATCAAATTCATCTTTGGGTAGCGCCAATGAATCGGTGCGGTATATGTATGCTGTTCTGTATCGGTTGTATTCGGTTGTATTCAAGTATAAATAATATATCGATACTCCAATTCCAGCATAGATGACAGGGATTTTCCAATATTTTTTATTGTAAGCCTGTCCCAAGCCGGGTAAAACTGCTGACATGATAGTGGCTGCTCTGGGCGAATGCTTTGTTGCAGGCGTATCAACAGGGTACGATTTGACGGGTATACTGTCCTGTCCGCTTACCAAAGGAGCGGTTAAACAAATTATAACTATGAATAAAAAACACTTCAACAATGATATCAACCTTCTTTAATTACTACTTTTTCCAGAATTTTGGAAAGTTCTTCTTCGTTTTTAAATGCAATTACAATTTTTCCGCTGCCATTATCATTTTTAGTAAAATCAACTTTGGTACTGAAAAAGCCTGTGAATGTATTTTTTACTTCTTCGTATTTTTTCAATACTTCCTCGTCATCTTCTTTTTCTTTTTTAACAGGCTCAATTTTTTCAACTATAAGTTTGGGCTGATGCATTTCGCGAATCATATCTTCTACCTTTCTGACTGAGAGGTCTTCATTGATTATTTTTTGAAACACATTTAATTGAGACATGGGATCATCCAAACCTAGTAAAGTTCTAGCATGTCCAAAGCTTATTTTTTTCTCACGGATAGCAGATTGTATTTCGGCTGGCAGTCTAAGTAAACGCACGTAATTTGCTACGGTAGCTCTTTTCTTACCAACTCTTTCACTTAGATTTTCTTGAGTAAGATTACATTCGTCCATGAGTCGCTGATAGGTAATAGCAACTTCAATTGAATCGAGATCTTCGCGTTGAACATTTTCAACCAAAGCCATTTCTAATAATTCTGTATCGTTGGCTTTGCGTATATACGCTGGGATGCGGGTTAGTCCTGCTCTAATGGATGCCCTAAACCTTCTTTCTCCCGAAATGAGTTGGTATTTACCAGATTCAATTTCTCTAACGGTAACAGGTTGAATAACGCCTAATGCTTTTATTGATGAGGCCAATTCATTTAATGCTTCGTCATCAAAATTTTGACGTGGCTGTAAAGGATTGGGGACAATATTGTCTAGTTCTATATCATTTAAAGAAACCACAGGTGCTGTATTTACCATTCTGCGTTCTATTGCGGATGACGGTGTGTCATCAATTAATGCGCTAAGCCCTCTGCCTAATGCGTTTTTTTTTGTCATTTTTTATAAAATTATGCTAAAACTTTTTCTAAATTTCTTTGAATTAATTCTTTGGCTAAGTTCAAATAGTTGATGGCTCCTTTTGATTCAGCGTCATAAAGTATAACCGGTTTTCCATAGCTGGGTGATTCGCTGATTTTAATATTTCTTTGAATGATGGTGTCGAATACCATATTATGAAAATGCTTGCGTACTTCGTCTACTACTTGATTCGAAAGCCTTAAGCGAGGATCGTACATGGTTAAAAGAAAACCTTCAATTTCCAAACCTGTATTCATGCGCCCCTGAACCAATTTTATGGTATGCAGCAATTGCGAAATTCCTTCTAATGCAAAGTACTCACATTGTACCGGAATTATAATTGAATCGGCGGCAGTCATAGCATTCAGGGTAATTAAGCCTAAAGAAGGACTGCAATCAATAAGAACAAAATCATATTTATCTTTGATTTTTCCTATCACTCTCTTCAATACGTGTTCTCTTTCTGGTACGTTTAGTAATTCTATTTCTGCTCCTACAAGATCAACATGCGAGGGAAGCAAATCGAAGCCTTCTATTTCGGTTTTTAACACCAAATTATTAGGGTCAGCATCCCCTATAAGACAGTCGTAAATACCCGTTTGAATTGATTTATAGTCAAAGCCACTGCCAGAAGTTGCATTGGCTTGAGGGTCAAAATCAATTAACAATACTTTTTTTTCCATTACCGCCAAACTGGCTGCAAGGTTGATGGCTGAAGTAGTTTTCCCTACTCCACCTTTCTGATTTGCAATTGCTATTACTTTTGCCATTGTCTTATTTATTTTGGGAGCACAATATTAGCCATAATTTTTGAATTATATGATATTATTTTTTAACAAGGGGGAAAATCCCCCTTCTTACAAATTTATAATTTTTCTTGATAGTTAGCTATTAACAAGCCTAAATTAAAATTAAATAAAGTTTATTTCTTTACAATGCTAATTTCAAACATCTTAGCCCAATTTTTACCTGTAACTAAAAGTCGTTTGCTTTTTGGGAGGTATGCGATTCCATTCATTACATCAACAGAAGGGTGCACACCTGATATTTTTAACAGGCCTTCGCAATCTATTTTGCCTCTAACTCTGCCAGTTAAAGGATCAATGATTACAATATATTCTTTTCCGTATACATTGGCATAAATATCCCCGTTGATGTATTCCAGTTCGTTTAATTCCTTTATGCGTGCTTGATTATCAACTACATCAATGCTGTTGATAATCTTAAA
The DNA here is from genome assembly GCA_020049015.1 of Bacteroidota bacterium. Lineage (GTDB taxonomy): Bacteria > Bacteroidota > Bacteroidia > Bacteroidales > DTGW01 > JAIFLP01. The sequence continues at coordinate 4,189 of JAIFLP010000179.1, forward strand.
ACTCAGTGTGTCAAGGAAATAAATACAGGAGCTTCCGTCACTGAGTAAAAATTCTTTTCCATTATAGCTTAATCCCCAACCTTCATGAACAGGTAAGTTGAATTGACCAATTCTACTAAAATCGTTAGCATCATAAATAAACACTGTTTTTTCTTTCCAAGTGAGTTGGTACAATTTGTTTCCTACTTTTGTTAGGCCTTCGCCAAAAAAGCCAGGTTCTAATTTTATTTCTGCTAATAATTGAAGTGATGGGTATTCAAATTTTCTAAGTTTTGATTGTCCATACAAACCGGTACTTTCATAAAGAATATCTTCATGTATTTCCAAACCTTGTGTGTATGATGTGATATCGTGCAAAAGTGTTTTTTCTATCTTGTAGGTGTAGGCTTTCGGAACTATATTGGAGAATACCACTATGGAGGTTTGGATGGTTTCAGTATTGATGCCGTTTATAATTTGAACGGACACATTTTGTTTGCCAAAGCCATAAGATGCGGTATCGAGAATGAAATTAGTATTGCTTAAAGTATCAGACTTCTTACTTGGAAAGCTAACAATTATTTTTTCTGGATTTTGACTAGTATTTTTGGAGCGTATGGAGAATTCTATCTTGTCGCCAAAATTATAAAATGAGCCATTGGAAGGTTTAATTAATTCATAGTTATGTAGTATAGTAATTTCGGCATGTTTATTGTTTTTCGTTTTTTCTCTGTTGCATGATATCAATGCCGATAAACATATCATGAGTATAATAAATTGTGAGGAAGAAGCGTTCATAAATTGTATTTTAAGGCGAAAATACTAATTTTAGTTTACATTTGTATCAGATTGTTGTACTTTTTGAAGCACTATTTTTTATGATGATAAGAAAATATTTTTACTTTGTTTTGTTAATTATTTGTATTGCAGAGATACAGGCTGCTCCTGCAATTATCAAAGGAAAAAACAAAAGTCATGCTGGTCAGGTGCTTCACTTTGAATTTTTAACTGATTACATCAGCATGAATACAATTGTATTGGCAAGTGGTTTAGTGAATGATAGTGGGGAATTTTTTATTGAGATTAATACTGATAGAACCATAAAAATATTTTGTAATACCGGTTATTACAAAGGTTCCATGTTTGTTGTTCCAGGAATGAAATATGAAATTGTGTTGCCCGATTATCAGCCTCTGAGTTATGGAGATAAGTTTAATCCCTATTTTCAACCTACTGAATACATCATTGGTATTAAGAATCCTACCGCCGAGGATCCCAATACGGTATTGCGACCTTTTCACCACAGCTATAATGCTTATTACAACAAATTAGCATTGCAAATCAAATCAAAAAACGATCAACAAGAAGTAAGAAGGTCCTTAGATGAACTTACCTATCCTTATACAACTATCTCAGATCCTTTTATCACTAATTATGTTTTTTATAAATCTGGTATATTGCGTATGCTTGCTTTTCAAATGCAATCGAGAGCCATTTCGAAAAATTATTTTTTAAATAAGTCAGTTTTATACGATCATCCGGCATATATGGAATTGTTTAATCAAACCTATAATAAGTATTTTTATTTTTTTTCACGCAGTGAGGAAGGAAAATTGTTAGAACAAGATATCAATGAAAAAAAGAGTTTTGCTGCACTTTCAATTACTCTTAAGCGCGACAGTGTTCTGAAAAATGACACCTTGTTTGAATTGGTTGTGCTAAAAAATTTACATGATAATTTTTATGATGATATATATTCTCGAAAGGCATTATTGGAAATTTTAGATAGTTTAGCAAAGCAGACAACTATAATTAGACACAAGGAGATAGCCCGAAGCATACGCGATAAAGTAAGTCGTTTGATGACAGGATTTGCACCTCCTAATTTTAGTTTGTACGATTTGAAAGGTGAATTGTATAGCCTTGAACGTTTCAAAGGAAAGTATGTCTATCTTAATTTTTGCGTTTCGACCAGTTATGGCTGCATCAAGGAATTTGAAATTCTTAAAGAGCTACGACAAAAAATTAGTGCCGATACTTTAGAATTGGTAACCATACTTACTGATGAGAATATGGAAGGAATGCGGGAATTTTTGAATCTTAGAGATTATGACTGGACATTTTTGCATGCAGGTAATCAACAAAATATTATGCAGCTTTATGATATTAGAGCATATCCTACATATTATTTGATAGACAGGAATGGATTGCTATTAACTTCTCCGGCGCCTTCTCCCAATGAGAATTTTTTGCAGCTTTTTGGAAGGATTTTATTTATGGAGAAAAGAGACACACCAAAAAATTAGATTTTCAATATTTTATTCTAAATTTTCCACATTAAAATTTACAATACCGAAGTTTTTCAATTATATCTTCGGGTTTTATGGCGTCACCTTCCATTACAATTTTTGCTTTTATATAAAAAGATTCCCGCTCACTAATTTTTTGTTGTATAAAATTCTTTAATTCTTCGGGTGATTTATCTTTTAATAAGGGCCGCTTGTCTGTTTTGCCAGAGAGTCGCTTGAATAATTCATTTACCGATACTTTCAAATATATCGGAAAACCTTTTTCATTCATTACATCCATATTATTAAAAAAACAAGGAGCACCGCCTCCTGTTGCTATTACCGCATTGCCTTTATTTGAAAGTTCTTCTAATGTTTCTTTTTCTATTTCTCGGAATCGCCCTTCTCCGTATTTTTCAAAAATTTCTCGGATGGTCATTTTCATTTTTTCTTCAATATATTGATCCATATCAATAAATGGATACAATATTTTTTTCGACAACCTTTTGCCTAAAGTTGTTTTTCCGCATCCCATGAAACCTAATAAATATATTATCATATCAAATTTTAAAAAAGCGACATTTGTGATCCCTTATCTTTATTTTTAAATACGTCTTCGTCATTTACTGGCGCAGAAGGTTGAATTTCCTCATCTTCTGGTTCCATATTTCTTTCATCTGAATCTCCTTTATCAAGTGGATCACTTTCTTTGATTTCAACTATTTCATACGTAGATAGTCGTTTTCCTTTGGCTCTGAAACTCTTTATTGCAATGAATTCATCGGCATCAATTAATTCACTATCGCGTTCCCAGTTTTTACCACCAAAAATCAATTCAAATTGCGGATATTTATGCGATGAAATCAAAATTAGTTTTGATTCTGGATGTTCATCAATGAAATTGGTATAATTGGTAGTGGATTCAAAAGTAAAGCGTTTGAGGTAATAATATTTTTGTTCCGCATCGAAATATACTGCTGAATATATTTTATTCGGGTTGAATTTTTCTAATATCATTACATCGTCATTGAAATGGGTGCTTAAATCGAACCCGCACAACCGGTAATTACCCGATTTACAAATTTCAATGATTTTGTCCTCGCTCATAAACTCACCAAGGTAAAGTCCTTTGCCCTCTGAATTTAATCGGTTAACACTGGTATCGTACCAAATTTTCGCACCTCCTAAAGTTGATTCTCCTTTTTCTTGTAATACAACTTTATGGATGGGAAAACGTGTTGCAATATTTCCTAACGAGTTTTTACCTTTTATGGCTAAATCGGCAAAATTGATTTCCAAAATCAAATTTTTTACTTTTGGTCTGGGTTTCAAATACACCTTCATTATTTCTGCTTCTCCATTTGGATTGGTGCTCAAATAAAGTAGTTTTGAATTTTCAGTACCCTGAGTCAGATGGTATTCTTTGTCGCGGGTTAAGCCGCTAATTGGACAACGTTTTATATAGGTAATGCCTGTTGCTCCATCAGTATAAATGATATTATAAATAGTGCGAAGGTCGTTTTTTCTGAAAACCGCTATGTGTTGGATGTTTTTACCTACAAAAGTTTTATCCGATACTTTTGTAATTATATACGATCCGTCTGATCTAATAACTATTACATCATCAAGTTCAGAGCAATCTCCAATGTATTCATCTTTTTTTAATGAAGTACCTACAAAACCTTCTAAACGATTCACATAGAGTTTTTCATTGGCCACAATAACTTCAGTAGCAGCAATGGTTTCAAAACTTCTTAGTTCGGTTTTTCTTTCTTTCCCTTTTCCATATTTTTGTAGGATATCTGAAAAGTAATTGATCGCAAATTCAATTAATTTTGATAAATTAACTTTTATGGCATTGATTTTTTTATTTAATTCCTTGATTTCTTCGTCCGCTTTTTTGGTATCAAATTTAGTGATGCGTTTGATTTTTATTTCTGTAAGCTTGGTTACATCTTCATCAGTTATTTTACGTAGAAATTTTGCTTTGTGAGGTTCTAAGCCTTTATGAATGGTTTTTATAACATCAGGCCAAGTGGTACAATCTTCAATGTCATGAAATATTTTTTCTTCTATAAATATTTTTTCAAGTGACGACATGAACAATTGTTCTTCGTATTCTTGTTTTTTTATTTCTAATTCTTTTTTTAGGAGCTCAACGGTATGATTGGTGCTGTATTTAAGTAATTCGCTAACACCTATAAATCGTGGTTTTTCATTATCAACAACGCAGCAATTTGGCGAAATAGGAATCTCACAATCAGTAAATGCATAAAGTGCATCAATGGTCTTATCGGGTGAAATACCTGGAACCAGATGAACAAGTATTTCTACAAATTCTGCGGTATTGTCGTCAATTTTCTTAATTTTAATTTTGCCTTTATCGTTTGCTTTGATAATAGAATCAATCAAACTGGAAGTAGTTTTTCCGAAAGGAATTTCGGTTATTGAAAGTGTTTTTTTATCGTATTGTTTGATTCGGGCTCTGACTTTTATGTTTCCGCCACGCATACCATCGTTATATCGTGAACAATCTGCCATACCTCCTGTAATAAAATCAGGATATATTTCAAAGCTTTCACCTTTGAGGTACTTAATAGATGCTTCAATTAACTCACAAAAATTGTGGGGAAGAATTTTTGAAGCCAATCCAACCGCTATACCTTCTACGCCTTGAGCTAATAATAGAGGGAATTTTACAGGTAAGGTGATGGGTTCTTCATTTCTTCCGTCGTACGAATTTTTCCACTCGGTAATTTTAGGATTGAAAACTATTTCGCTGGCAAATTTTGATAGTCTGGCTTCTATATATCTTGGTGCTGCTGCATTATCACCGGTAAAAATATTACCCCAGTTACCTTGCGCATCAATTAATAAATCTTTTTGTCCTAATTGTACTAAAGCATCACCAATGGAAGCATCGCCATGCGGGTGATATTGCATGGTATAACCGATAATATTGGCTACTTTGTTATACCTTCCATCATCAAGTTTTTTCATGGCGTGCATAATGCGTCGTTGAACCGGCTTTAATCCATCATTAATATGTGGAACTGCACGTTCAAGAATAACATAAGATGCATAATCAAGGAACCAATCCTGATACATACCTGATAAAACGGTAATATTATTTCCGGGCTTATAGTCGGAAGTGCTTTTGTTTACCGGGCTGTCGTCTTCAATGATTTCGTTTTCTTCTGACATGTATTAATATTTTTTAATCTTGAATGACTTCAACTTTTAAATTATCAATGATGAATAATTGCCTGTCGGAGGTATTTTTTCCCATATAGAATTCTAGCAGGCTCTGTATATTATCGTCTTTTTTGAGTATTACAGGATCAAGACGAATATCTTTACCAATAAAATGTTTGAACTCATCGGGTGAAATTTCTCCAAGCCCTTTAAAACGGGTAATTTCAGGGTTTGCACCGCATAGTTTTAAAGCCCGCAATCTTTCATCATCATTATAACAATAATGGGTTTGCTTTGTATTTCTAACTCTAAACAATGGTGTTTGAAGGATGTACAAGTGACCTTTTCGTATGAGGTCAGGGAAAAACTGTAAAAAAAATGTGATTAAGAGCAATCGGATGTGCATACCATCAACATCGGCATCGGTTGCAATTACCACATTATTATACCTAAGTGATTCTAAGCCTTCCTCTATATCTAGAGCAGCTTGTAATAAATTAAACTCTTCATTTTCATACACTATTTTCTTGGTCAAGCCATAAGTATTCAGAGGTTTTCCTTTTAAGCTAAAAACCGCTTGTGTATTTACGTCTCGTGATTTGGTAATTGAGCCTGAAGCGGAATCACCTTCGGTGATGAATAAAGTTGTTTCTAGTTTCCGTTCATGATTATCAACTAAGTGTGTACGACAGTCGCGTAATTTTTTATTGTGAAGGCTCGATTTGCGGGCACGTTCTTTTGCTAGTTTTTGTATACCAGATATGGCTTTGCGTTCTTTTTCCGATTCAATAATACGCTTTAAAAGAATATCGGCTGTTTCGCTATTTTTATGCAGATAATTGTCAACATGTGTTTTAACAAAATCAATAATAAACTTGCTAACACCTGTGCCACCCGGAGACATATCTTTAGAACCCAATTTGGTTTTGGTTTGGGATTCAAAAACGGGTTCTTCTATTTTTACACTTACTGCTGCAACAATAGAAGCACGAATATCTGCCGGATCAAAATCTTTTTTATAATATTCCCGCACCGTTTTAACCAGAGCTTCTTTAAATGCCTGTAGGTGTGTTCCTCCTTGGGTAGTATGCTGACCGTTTACAAAACTGTAATAATCTTCACCATATTCATCACCATGTGTTATGGCTATCTCTATATCGCTGCCTTTTAAATGAATGATAGGATACAAGCCCGGTTTATTCATGTTTTCATTCAGCAAATCGAGCAAACCATTTTTGGAGTAGAATTCCTTATCGTTAAATTTTACTGTTAAACCCGCATTGAGATAACAATAATTTCGAATCATGGTTTCGATGTACTCGTAGCGGAAATGAAAATTGGTGAATAAAGCATTGTCGGGGATAAAAGTAACTTCTACACCATTCGGTTCATTGCTTTTGTTTTCGGGTTCATCTTTTACTACTATCCCTTGCGAAAAAGCTATTTTCTTAACCCTGCCATCGCGAAAAGATTGGATAATGAAGCTAACAGAAAGGGCATTAACTGCTTTTATACCCACGCCATTAAGTCCAACCGTTTTTTTAAAAACTTTTGAATCGTATTTAGCACCGGTATTCATTTTAGAAGCCACGTCAATCAGCTTTCCTAAAGGAATACCTCTACCAAAGTCGCGTATGGTAACACTTTTTGATTCTTCAATGATACTAAGCCTGATTTCTTTACCATTACCCATCATGAATTCATCGATGGAGTTATCGAGAACTTCTTTTATGAGCACATAGATACCGTCATCATGGGCAGAACCATCACCCAGTTTGCCAATGTACATGCCAGGGCGACGCCGGATATGTTCTTGCCATTCAAGTGTTTGTATCGATTCTTCAGAATAAGCTGCAGTAGACATATTGCTATATTTCGTGCAAAGATATGAAAAAAGCCAAATGGGAGCGAAAAGGGCTATTGTTATTTATTAACAGACTGGGCGCTATTTGATAGATATTTACCAAAATTTGAAATTGAATTGCTATTTTATTTGAAAAAATACAATTACCTTGCTTTGATTTTTAAAGCTACATAACAGATGAAAAAATTATTGATTGCTACTAGCTTGTTTATTGCGTTTATAGGCACAATCATAGCTGGTCCAAGTATAAAAGTTATATGTATCGGAAATTCAATTTCGCAGGGTAGAAGTGAAGGATCAAGTCTTCCTGAAAGAAGCTATAGACCAGTTTTGTGGCAAAAGCTTGATTCAGCCGGTTATGATGTTGAATTTGTTGGTACTAATCCTTATTGGTTTGGAGA
>JAIFLP010000042.1 GCA_020049015.1 Bacteroidota bacterium
GCCAATCTTTTCTTTGTATGGCGATTGTATAAAATTGGCTCCCCCGCGCAAATAAAGTTCATCAAAACGCACTTCAGCCCCTAATCTGATATTTGAAGATAGTTTTGTAATTTCTCTAATTTCCTCATTCTCGTATATATAATCATAATCACTACCATAGAATTTCATGGTACTATAATTGGTAATATCATAATCAATTGAGAGTATTGCCATTTTATTAATTACACCAGCAATACCGGCTGAAAGTTTAATGGGTGATATAAAATTATAATTATATTCAGCACGTGGCAATAAATTATTAGTATAAGCATCGATAGGTTTGTAAATTTCACCTGAAATATAATTCGAGGTCATGCTAGTCATCAACTCTTCTGAAAATCGATAAAAAGTTGGGAAGTTAACCGCCAAACCAATTCGCAATTCTTCAATAGGCTTAGCTATAAAACCTACTGAAGATTTAAATCCTGTTCCATTTACCCATAAGTTTTTAGAGAAGGATAAATAGTTAAAAGGTCCAGGGTTTGGATTATCTTCCCTATAGGTAGAAGTCATTTCATATTCGTAATTTTGAATACCCATATTAACGCCAAAATAGAATTTATCTGAAACGTTGAATCCCAAGGCCATAAACCATTCTGATTTGCCTCCCTTTATGCTTCTGGTTTGAGATTGGTTGCTTACTATAGGAGTATTGGGATAATAACCCAATGAATCAATGTCGATAATTTCAGCATCAAAGGCCAATTGCTCAAAGTAAGGATCTAGGTCAATAGGTAAACCTTCTGCTCTATCTGCAAAATAATCGCTTATTGAATGTTGAGTATTATAACCTTTAATTCTGTAATCATTGCTATAATCGCCATTTCTATTATAACCTACAGCAAAATTAATGTTTTTCAAGCCACTTGTAGCTCCAGTGCCATAAGCTCCAACCCAACCAATTTGATTGCTACGTAAATTAACATTAAAATCGCTGGTTGATGAATTAATATAATTTGAATATGAACTATTAAAATTAAAGGAGGGTGAAAAAGTAAATTCAGATTTTTTATATACCCCTAATCCAGCAGGATTAATTGATATAGCAGAAAAATCGCCACCTAAAGCAGTAAAAGCAGAACCCATAGCTGTTGAACGGGCGGTACCCAGATTCATTGTTTGGCTGTACCTTACTGCATCAACTACTCCTTGGGAATAGGAAAACAATGACAAGCCAGAGATTATTACCATCAAGAATTGAAATCTATATTTTGTTTTCATGATTTAATATTATTTACAGGTTTTTATTGAAACCCGCGTGAATTATTGCACGCGGGTTAATTGGGTCTTATTTTTGAACTAAAATTGTTTTATCTTCGGCCACCACCGCCACCTGAGGATCTTCCACCGCCACCTGAACTGCTTCCGCTTGAGGATCTTCCACTACCCCCTGAAGAAGGAGATGAATATGATGAACCAGAACTAGAACGTGATGGTGATGAATAACTTGGTGATGAACTTGATGAACTTGAACGTGATGGTGATGAAAAACTTGGTGATGAACTTGATGAACTAGATGAACTAGATGAACTAGAACGTGATGGTGATGAATAGCTTGGTGATGAAAAACTTGTAGAACCACCGCTGCTCCTTCTTCCGCCATCATTAGAAGGCGATGAATAAGATGATGATGAATTATACGTATTAGAACGATTTCCTGAGCCAGAGTATTCACTTCGTCTGCTACCAGAGTTATAGGATGGTCTGCTTGAATTTGACGGTTGACTATAACTTGGAGTATATGAACTTCCCCTATTATAAGAACGTCTGCTTCCACTTTCATTTGTTACAGAAGACCTGTTATATCCGCCAGCACTAGAAGGTGAATAAGATTGTGTTACCCTTCTTGAACCCTGATTGCTTTGGTTATAAGCTGCATTACCCGAGCGTGTTGTTGGTACAGTCGAAGTACTTCTTCTGGTACTTTGAGTATTATATGTTGGACTACCTGCCTTGCTGGTTCTATATTCACTGGAAGTAGAACGGCGGGTTGACTGTGAATAAGCATTATTGCTCGATGCCCTGTAGCTATTGTTATTATAAACACCTGCGGTTGATCTTCTGGGACCATAATCGCGATAGCTATTGTTTCTGTCATAATAATTTCCATAATAATATCCATCATTGTAACCATGATAATAACCATGATTGTAACCATGATAATAGCTGTTGTAATATCCGCCATAACCATAATAACCATAAGGATACCAACTATTATAATATCCATAATGATAAGGGTAACCCCAGCCTATAGACCAGCCCAATCCATAATTCCAACTAAGATTCCAGGCAAATGGATCGTACCAATATACGCTGGTATAATAAGGATCGTAATAATTATAAGAGGCATATGAGCCACCAAATCTACGGATGCGGGAAGAATACACGTAATCAATATCATTATCATTACTATCATAATAATTATTGGTAATATAAGTATTTCCTTGATCATCAGAACTTTGCTCTGTTTCAGTATAATACTGACTGTCATTGGTTTGCGAATCGCTTTCAGAAGATGAAACTGCTTCATTAGAAGAAGCGCTTGAGGTAGGCGCCGTACCTGATTCATTTTCTTTTTCTCTTAAATAACGCTCATAATCACTTAATCCCTCATTTTTTGAGGCATTCTTTATTGAATCGGCCACATATTTGGCACGTTCTTTTTCTGTCATCTTGCGAGACTTGGTAGATGCTCCATAAAGTTCATCTTGTCCCATCGCAGGATTGGCGCCGGTAATCCATATACCGGCTATTACTGCGAAACCGATCATTTTTATTTTTGTTCTCATGGCATTTCCTCCTTATAAGACCTTGGTTAAAATTCTATTTGTATAATATCAAACCTTGTGCCAAATTGTTACAATATCAAAAATATATATCAATGTAACGTATTTAAGCAGTAAAAATAATGATTAAGGTTGAATTAATAATAAAAAAGCGGTTAATTTGCATTTTAAACATCGAAAAATAAAATGGCAAAAGAATTAACGAGCAGGGCTGAGAATTATTCACAGTGGTACAATGATTTAGTATTAAAAGCCGATTTGGCCGAAAACTCAGCGGTAAGAGGCTGTATGGTTATTAAACCATATGGTTATGCAATTTGGGAAAAAATGCAGGCTATTCTTGATAAAATGTTTAAAGATACCGGGCACTATAATGCCTATTTTCCGCTTTTTATTCCCAAGTCTTTTTTTTCTAAAGAAGCTTCTCACGTGGAGGGTTTTGCTAAAGAATGTGCTGTGGTTACCCATTACCGACTTAAAAACGATCCGAATGGGAAAGGCGTTATTGTTGATAGTGATGCCAAATTGGAAGAAGAACTTATTGTTCGTCCCACTTCTGAAACAATTATTTGGCACACTTATAAGGGTTGGATACAATCTTATCGCGACTTGCCCATACTTTGTAATCAATGGGCTAACGTAGTGAGATGGGAAATGCGAACAAGATTGTTTTTAAGAACAGCCGAATTCCTTTGGCAAGAAGGGCATACCGCACACGCCACTTCAGATGAAGCCATTGAGGAAACCAGAAAAATGTTAGATGTTTATGCTGAATTTGCCGAAAAAACTATGGCCATGCCAGTTTTAAAGGGTGTAAAAACTCCCAACGAGCGTTTTGCAGGTGCTATTGATACGTATTGCATTGAAGCACTCATGCAAGATGGTAAAGCATTACAAGCTGGAACCAGTCACTTTTTAGGGCAAAATTTCGCTAAGGCTTTTGATGTAACTTTTACCAATAAAGAAGGGAAAAGCGATTACGTATGGGCTTCTTCATGGGGTGTTTCTACCCGATTAATGGGTGCTTTAATTATGTCGCATTCAGATGATAATGGTCTTGTATTGCCTCCTGCTCTTGCCCCTAATCAAGTAGTAATTATTCCTATCTATAAAAAAGATGAAGAATTAGCATTAATTAAATCCAAAGCGCTGGAATTAAAAGAAGAACTGAATAAATTAAATATTTCAGTAAAAATTGATGATAGAGATACGCATAAACCAGGTTGGAAATTTGCCGAATATGAACTAAAAGGTGTTCCGGTAAGAATTGCTATTGGTCCTAGAGACCTTGAAAACCAAACTGTAGAAATTTCAAGAAGAGATACATTGGAAAAATTTAGCCTGCCTCAGGAAGGTCTTGCCACCAAAGTAAAATCTTTATTGGATGATATACAACAAAATATATACAATAAAGCTTTCAACCATAGAAAAGAAAATACCCGCACCGCTGATTCATACGATGAGTTTAAAACAATTTTAGATGAAAAAGGTGGTTTTATATTGGCCCATTGGGACGGAACAGCGGAAACTGAGGAAGCCATAAAGAATGAAACAAAAGCTACCATTCGTTGTATTCCTTTAGATCAAAAAACCGAAATCGGAAATTGTATTTATTCTGGAAAAGAATCCAAAGGTAGGGTAATTTTTGCTAGGTCTTATTAAACATATAATTATGGAAGAAAATCAACAATTAAAAGCACAAATACTAAATGTTTTAAAAAACAAATCACAGGTAAAATATAAGGTATTTGATAATTCGGTAGAAGCATTTAAAATGTTAAAACATTTACTCGCCGAAACTGAAAAGAATTTAAATGCACAAATTACAGGTCTTGATTCAAGAGTAAAGCTTGAGTATAAAGAGAATGGAAGCTTAGAAGTACATTTAAAAATTGCATCTGATTTACTGGTTTTTAATCTTCATTCCAATATATTTGAGTTTAGCCGTGAACACAGCATTTGGAAAACCTCTTTTGCTCAGGATCCTTTGAATACCTATTGCGGAATTATAAGCATTTATGATTTTTTGAATGATTCATTTAAATATAACCGCACCGAAGATTTAGGATATCTGATTGCCCGAATTTTTATCAATAAAGATATGAATTTTATGGTGGAAGGAAAAAGACAATTGGGCTTTTTATATAATGATTTTGCCAATCAACAACTCAATGCTGAAAAACTTTCAGAAATAATTGATACTGCTATATTATATGCTTTAGAATTCGATTTACTGATTCCTCCTTATGAAACAGTTAAAACAGCATCGGTAGAACAAATCAATCAAGCTATCGAAAATAGTAAAATGCAAACTGCAAAAAGATTGGGTTTCAAATTTAATTCTGATGATGTTAGTTCAAAATAATAATAATAATGAAAACAAAATTAATACTACTCTGTTTAGGAATCATAACCCTTATATCTTGTAACAATAAAGCGAAAAAAATGGAAATGGAATTACAATCCTTCATAAAAAAACATGAAGAAACAAGCCATAAATTATCAGTACAGGCTAATATAGCATTTTGGAATGCCTCAGTAACCGGCGATGAAAAATATTATGCCGAAGCTGAAGAGCTGCAAAAGCAATTGATTGCTATATACAACGATAAAGAAAAATTTGAAGTCATAAAAAGAATTAAAGAATCGGGGCTAATTAAAAATGATACCTTAAAACGTCATACCGAAATTCTATACCTTAAATATATATCGGCTTTAATTGATCGCGAAAAACTGAATGAAATTGTTGCTTTAGAAATGCAAATAGAAAAAAAATATTCTTCTTTCAGAGCCAATATAAAAGGAAAAGAATATAGTGACAATGACATTGAAAAAATACTAAAAACTTCAACTAATAGTGAAGAATTAAAAGAAGCCTGGGAGGCACATAAAACAATAGGAAATAATGTTTCCGACGATATAAAACTCATCGTAAATAAAAGAAATGGGATAGCCAAAGATTTAGGATATTCTAATTACCATGAAATGAGTTTAAAAATGGGAGAACAAGATCCGGCTGCCATAGATACCATTTTTGCTGAATTAGAAAAACAAACCAGAGGTATTTTCATTCAATTAAAATCGGAAATAGATATTTATTTGGCCCAGCGATTAGGAATAAAACAAGAAGAATTAATGCCCTGGCACTATCAAAATCGTTTTTTTCAAGAGGCTCCAGATATTTATCCGGTAGATTTGGATATTTATTATAAATCGAAGAACCTAGAAACGCTTACTTCAGATTATTTTTCAGGTATAGGCTTGGCAGTTGATGATATTATAGCCAGAAGTGATTTATATGAAAAACCCGGAAAAAACCAGCATGCCTTCTGCTTTGATCTCGATCAGCATGGTGATATCCGAATTCTTTGCAATATTAAAGACAATTCTTATTGGATGGGGACCATGTTACATGAATTTGGTCATGGCGTATACGACAAGTTTATCAATCCAAACCTTCCCATGGATTTAAGACATCCCGCGCATACCTTTACCACCGAAGCCATAGCAATGTTATTTGGCCGATTATCTTCAAATCCACAATGGATTCAAGACAATCTGGGAATTAACGATACAACGAAAAATAATATCAAAGAAGACTGCTACAAATCACTTAAATTGGAGCAATTGGTTTTTAGCCGTTGGGTGCAGGTAATGTATCATTTTGAAAAAGAAATGTACGCTAATCCCGATCAGGATTTAGACAGTTTATGGTGGAGCAAGGTTGAAACCTATCAAATGATAAAGAAACCAGCTGGAAGAAATCAACCCGACTGGGCAAGCAAAATACATATTGCCACAGCGCCCTGTTATTACCACAATTATTTGCTGGGTGAAATACTAGCCTCGCAGCTCTATTTTCATATTTGCGAAAAGGTTTTGAATACCGACCCCTCAAAGGCTCAAAGTTTTAACAATGCCAAAGCAGTAGGCGATTATTTAAAAAATAACATATTTGAACCCGGAAGCCTTTATCCATGGAATGAGATGATCAAAAAGGCCACAGGAGAAAATTTGAATCCTGCCTATTATGCGAAACAATTTATCCATTAAATTCGTTAATTAGATAGATTATTTTTATATTTGTAAGCAGAAGTAAAAACATTAAATATGTCAAAAGTAAAAGAAACACCGGAAGCTGTTGCTGTAAAAGACGTTGCTGAAAAGAAACCTGCATCACACGGACATGGAGGTGGTCATGGTCACAGCAAACCTCACTCAGGCAAACCCAATCCCCGAACACTTGCTAAACGTGGTTTGAAAAAATTTCATTTACCCGTAATTGGTCATTTTGCTGACAAAAGCGTTGAATTCAAAACCATAATCGATGCTGAAAAAGCAACTGGTATTTCTTATCAAATGATATTCGAAGCTTGCGTAGGCAAAATTTTTAAAGCAAAAGATGTTATTTGGGAATTTAAAAAAGGAAATCATTATATCAAATACAAAGCCTTTTACATTAATGCTCAAGACAGTTTTAAAAAGTCGGAAAAAGAGAAATAACATATAAACCCGCTTCTGGCGGGTTTTTTTACACCTAAATAATTTCAAAATGAATGCTGCAATAATTGATGTTATAAAGAGCAAAAAGGCTTTTATCTGCGATATGGATGGCGTAATATACCATGGCAACAAATTATTACCCGGAGTAAAAGAATTTATCGAATGGATGCAAGCCAATGAAAAGAGGTTTTTGTTCCTTACCAACTCAAGCGAACGCACTCCCCGCGAATTACAAGATAAACTCAAACGAATGGGCATAGTGGTTGATGAAGATGTTTTTTATACCAGTGCCCTGGCTACTGCCAGTTTTTTAGCCAGTCAGCGCCCCAAAGGAACCGCTTATATTATTGGTGAAGCAGGGCTTATTAATGCACTTTACAATGCTGGATATGTTATGAATTCAGTAAACCCCGATTATGTTGTAGTTGGCGATACGCATTCTTACAGTTATGAAAAAATAGAACAAGCCATCAACCTGGTTTTAAAAGGTGCCAAACTAATAGGTGCCAATCCCGATCTTACCGGACCCGTTGAAAATGGAATTGCACCCAGTACCAAAGCTTTAATAGCTCCCATTGAATTATCTACAGGTAAAAAAGCATATTTTGTTGGAAAACCAAATCCTCTAATGATGCGCATAGCATTGAAAAAACTGGCGCATCAAAGAGAAGATACCATAATAATTGGAGACAGAATGGATACCGATATTATTGCTGGTATTGAATCGGAAATAGATACATTGTTGGTATTGAGCGGTATTTCTACCAAAGAAAGTATAGATATGTTTCCTTATCGCCCCAGATTTGTATTGAATGGTGTATTTGATTTGATTTAATTTCATAAAAATGATTCAAGGAATACTTTTCGATATGGATGGAGTATTATTAGACTCCGAAAGATACATTGCAGAAGCTGCAGTAAAAATGTTTGCAGAAAAAGGATATACAATAAAAGAAGAAGATTTTATTCCTTTTATAGGAACAGGTGAAAACCGCTATTTGGGAGGGGTTGCTGAAAAATATCATATTCCATTCGACTTAGAAATAGATAAAGTTAGAACCTATACTATTTATGGCGAAATGATCAAAGGTAATATTGAAGCCCTGCCTGGAGTATTTTCATTTATGAATACCTGTAGAAAAAGAGGTATAAAAATGGCATTAGCAACCAGCGCAGATAAAATGAAGATGCTAATAAACCTTGAATGTATTGGATTAAAAACTTCAGATTTTGATGCTACCGTAAATGGATTGGAAGTAGTAAATAAAAAACCTGATCCGGAGGTATTTATATTGGCAGCAAATAAATTAGGCTTAATGCCAGAAAACTGCCTTGTTATTGAAGATGCCATTAATGGTATTGCAGCTGGAAAAAGTGCAGGTTGTAAATGTTTGGGACTTACTACATCCTTTACAGCGGCAGAATTAAGTAAAGCTGATTGGATAGCTCAAAATCTTGCTGATGCACCTGCCGAATCTATAAACTGGTAAAATAAGCAATATTAGGTATTGTTATTTAAAAAATAATTGTACTTTTATATTCCGAATCAAAAACGGCTAATAACATTTCAATAAATTAAACATTTCAACAATGGGAAAAGATAAAGACAAAAAATCGGAATACCAATTGGGTTGCGATATACAACTTGAAAAGAAACCAAAACTTGATAAAAATTTTTACGAATGTGAAATGGAGGTTCTGCAACAAGAATTGGTTAAGTTATTAGAATGGATAAAATATTCTAAGTTGAAATTGGTTGTAATATTTGAAGGTCGCGATGCAGCAGGCAAAGGAGGAGTAATAAAAAGAATCACTGAATATCTGAATCCCAGGTTTTGTAGGGTTGTAGCTTTAGGCGTGCCAACAGAAAGAGAAAAATCGCAGTGGTATTTTCAACGTTATGTACAACAATTACCTGCGGCAGGTGAAATGGTACTCTTCGACAGAAGTTGGTATAACAGAGCCGGTGTAGAAAAGGTTATGAATTTTTGCACACCCGCAGAATATGAAGAGTTTTTAAGAACTTGTCCGGAATATGAAAGAATGCTAATAAGAAGCGGAATTGTACTAATCAAATATTGGTTTTCAGTAAGTGATGAAGAACAGGAAAAACGCTTTCAAGAACGAATTAACAACCCCGCAAAACGTTGGAAAATAAGCCCCATGGATCTAGAATCAAGAGGTAAGTGGGTTGAGTATTCTAAAGCTAAAGATACCATGTTTCAATATACCGATATTAAGCAAGCACCTTGGTATGTTGTAAATGCCGATGACAAGAAAAGGGCAAGACTAAATTGCATTAAGCATTTATTGAGCTTAATTCCCTATAAAGAACTTGAATACGAAAAAATTAAATTATCACCTCGTCAAAGCGACGAGAATTACATAAGGCCTCCAATGAATTTGCAAACTTTTGTTCCCGAAGTGTATTAAATCAAGAATAAAATTTAATTACTTTGGCCGAACATGGATCCAATAAAATATTGAAATGAGCGTTTGGAATACTGAACATATCTCCGCTCAATAATTCCAGCGCATTAACCTCATTTTGAATATTTAAATAAGGAGACAAATCAAGCATTAAATGCTGCACATTAAAGATATCGAAATTACATGCAACCAGAAAACCATTTCCATTAGCATCAGATCGGTATGCAGCAATGATTGAAGCATGGTTATTGTCTAGGAAAAAACAATTATTACCTGTTCTAAAAACGTCAAACTTCAAAAATACATTGTTCACCTTCTGAATAAATTCTTTAAATACAGCATGTGCGGGAAATTCTTTTCGAGAGCGTCTGCCAATAAATTCAATTTTTTCTTTCTCGGCAAATTCAACTCCTTGCACCAAACCTGAAGCACCTGTACCCATTAGTACAGCAGCAACATAACGGGGTATGGTTGACTCTACATTTCCAAATTCCTGGCAAGGTGTTCCGGAATCGTGAGATGTTACCGGCATAAAAAAGCGGATATTGTCATATACCGAATGTACATATTTAAGATAGTCTCTGAGTTGAGGAACAAACTTAAAATTCCAAGGAGTTGCCAGATTTAGGTTTAAACCCCATGCAGAGCCTGTTTGCATCATGGTCTTTTCATCAGTAAAATACTCAGCTATAATACCCAAATCAGGGTATTCCTTGTGTAAAACTTCGGTAAGCGCATTCACAAACTGAGGGTTGCTGCTATGCAAGTTATCGAAACGCACAAAACCATTGGTGTCATTTGCCAACTTAGCCCAAAATAAAGCATAAGAAATCATGTACGACCAAATATCTGCTCTTACTGTTTCAGAGGGGTGCTCATAATTAATGAGAACCAAATCGTCCCAATACAACCACATATTATCAAACCAAAATTTGGCCCTTTGCATTCCATCGGCCTGTGATTTATCACGAACAATCCAATCTGGAGATTGAACAGCCATATTACTGTTAACTCCTACATGATTCAAAACAAGATCGAAACATAAAGCAATGCCCAACTCTTTGGCTGAATTTACAAAGTTTTCTAATTGCTGAAGCGCTGAAGAATCAGATTTTAAAAAAGCATGGTCTATTTCAAATAAATCTTTTGCTGAATAAGGACTTTCACTAACATCAAGAGCAGTTATAGGAAGCAAATGTGCTGCGTTAAATCCCATTTCTTTTATTCTAGGAAGTTCACTAGTCCACTCAGATAACGTGCCAGAAATATTCGGAATCAGTGTATACAAAAGAAGTGCATCAGCTTGAGGAGGGTCAACCAAAACCCATGCATCTGGCACATCATCGCGTTGCCATGTTTTACCAGCATCAAATGAAAATTCTACTTTAAAATTAAAATGCCCGCAATGCAGCGGAATTAACTTACAAGTATAAACAGTATTTGAAATAGCAACAAAATAAGCTTCAGCTATAAGTTGGACTGCTTCATTAAAAAAATTCGATAATAACCGTATTTTAATTTGTTCAGGGGCTTTTTGCAAAAACGTAATGCTAAATAAATGCGGTGTAGCCTTTTTTAAACGCGACACTTTTTGCCTTCCTACGGGATAATTCCTAACAACAGACGCTGAAACATCAATGGCATGTGGAACATTTGAAAGTGTAGGTATTTTAGGGTATTTAGAGTATGTCAATGCTTCGCAGTGTAATTGTTTACCGTCCATTTATGAAATCTTTAAGAAAATAATAAAACATGAATTGTTCTACGGAAGTGAAGGTAAAAAGTTACTAAAAAAAATGTATTTATATAGCT
>JAIFLP010000076.1 GCA_020049015.1 Bacteroidota bacterium
GGTGGAATTGGGAAAGAAATGTTTTAGAGGAAAGGTTTAATGATCTTCTCAACTTAGATGTTTTTCTTGAAAAATACTCTTTTTAGTTTTAACAATACTTCCTTTTCCGATAATAAAACAAAATAACTGCTGCGATTAATAATATAAACAGCGGCATTACGGTATTTATTAATTGGTATTGAATTCGTTTATCAAGAATTGCAGCTTTATCGAGCAAACGGAGTTTTACTTCACGGTTTCGCAATTGAAGAATACCGCCTCCGCTTACCATATAATTTACCGCATTAACTATAAAGTCTTTGTTTGCAAAAGTTTGCTGGGTATACTTATCAAAACCCAAAGGTGTAATCATGGTACCTTGAGCAGTCTGACGGACGTCGTTTCTAATTATATCAGCATCTGAAACTACCAACATAGCAGTAGGTTTGCTAGATGAAAGAAATTGATGCTGTCCTTTTAATTTCAAATCATTCAAAGGACGGTTATTGAAAGCCGATTCAAAAATTCCTTCCGATAAAATGGCAGTAGGTATATTGCGCAAATCAAACATTTCTTTAACTGGCTGCTCTTTAACTTCGGCCAAGCTGATTAATTTAGGAGCAGTTGCCAAACGAGATAAAGCGGAACTGTGCAATACCACATGGCGCTGTATATTGCTTAACAAGCCAACAGTATCAATAGAAGAAACAAATTTTGAATACACCAGGTTCATATTTTTACTTAATACATGCTCTGAAGAACCCTGCAAGAGGGGAAAATATAGCCAAGGTGCAGGCATAAAATTTGGTTCACTTCCCGCAAGAGCCATGTTTATAGGTATCAGGGAACATTGAAAATCAAGAATCATATTGGGATTTATCCTATAACCATACTTAAACAACTGATCTGATAAATTTACATCTGGAATAAATGCAAGTGTAGTTCCATTATTCATGCTATCAATACTTGCCGTAACGCCGTCGATAAACCATAGAATCTTACCACCGCTCATTACATACTGATCTAGAATATACTTATCCTCATTAGTGAAAGCTTGGGTTGGCCCTGCTATTATAATTGCTTTATACTGCAATAAGGCATTGAGATCACCATTTATTGATCCTCTATCAACCTGATAATACATAGCCAATTCGCGGGTAATATCATTCACTTGAAATTCATTCAACTCTCCATGACCTTCCAAAAAAGCAATCCTTTCAACCTCCTCAACAATTAAATTATTTAATGTATTTATAAGAACATACTCAATATTCTGAATTGATGCATTAATATTTTCTTCAGCGGAAAATACAGGATTATTCAGCAAGAAATTAACCGGCACATCAATACCATCAAAAGATATAAGTGCAGCAGGAATAATCATTTTCTGAACCAAATTTCCTTTTCTATCTTTAATTTTTACTTGCGTAGGCTCAATTCCCTTTTCGTATAAATCCTTCACCATCGTATTCTGTAGCGACTTATCAAAAGTTTGAATATCTACGAATTGAAAATCGATGCTATCATTTGAAATTCTTCGAAACTGCCGTAAATGCTCAAAAATAGCAGTACGCATCCTTTGAAACCCTATTGGTAAATCGCCATCGAGATAGACCTTTACCGTAATTCCTTCTGGCATTCTTTGCAACACATCATAAGTAATGTCTGAAAGGGTGAAACGTTTGTCCTGAGTAAGATCAAATTTCAAATCAGAAAACGAAAATATGTAAATCAGCAAAACAGCTACCAATAAGGCAGACAAAAGGCTTAAAAGATTATTAATAAATAATTTATTCATCGCTATATTATTTCCAATTTCTACTTTGTATAATGCTACGTGTTAAAAAAACAAATATGGCAGCAATCGACATAAAATAAATCAAATCGCGAATTTCAAAAACGCCCCTTGCCATAGAACGAAAATGTTCGTTCACGCCCATATTTCTTATATTTTGCGCAATAGCTGTTAGAAAACTCAAATTGCTAATGAATTCAAAACCCATAAAAATAAAGAAGCACAAGCCTACCGCCAGAATAAATGCCACCACCTGATTATCGGTAAGAGTGGATGCAAATACACCTATAGCTGCATATACCGAAGCCAGAAAGAATAAACCCAAAAAGGATCCTATAGTTGCTCCAGTATCGATATTGCCAACAGGGTCGCCTAATAAATAGACACTAAAATAAAAAATTAGTGTAGGAATTATTGCCAATAATACCAAAATAACAGCAGCAAAAAATTTAGCCAATACTATTTGCATCTCGCTCAAAGGGCGGGTATATAAATGTTCTAGCGTGCCCGACTTACTTTCTTCGGCGAACATACGCATGGTTATAGCAGGAACCAGAAATAAGAAAACCCAAGGAGCCAGAAAAAAATAAGGCTCTAAGGTTGCGTGCCCGCCATCTGGAATATTCATTTCGCCGGGGAATACAAATAGAAAGAGGCTGTTGATAATAATATACACACCTATAACTAAGTAGCCAGTAAGACTACTGAAAAAATAATTCAACTCTTTAAAAAATAATGCAAGCATCTTTAATTATTTTAATAAAACACTATCCCGCTTTGCATTAACATCTTTACCTATCTCGTGGTAATCGACAGTGCGGGTATCTTTATAATAAAAATTTATAATTTCAATGTAATTATATCCGAGTTTTGACATTTGCATGGCACCTTCCTGACATAAACCAACGCCATGTCCGTAGCCTTTACCCCTTATAATAATATTATTTTCACTAGCTTGTATGGAGAAAAAAGTAGATTTCAAGGCAAAATCGCTTCTGATTTTTTTCAATTCTATAGAATCGCTTTTAACTCTATAGTGGGTTTTTCGGGCATATTGCACCAAATTAAAAAATGAATAATCATAATCTTTAGCTCCTTTAATTCCATTTTTCGCAAGATAATCGCGCCATTGATCCAATGGAATCGATTTTTCCCATGAGGAGTTGCGGGTATTTTGGCAATAAGGATCGGGAACAGAGCGCAAATAGGAACGTTTCTGAGACCACACCCGTTCGGAGTTTTCGGTTTCACCACCACAATTGGAATGAAATGCAGAGAGTATCAATTCATCATTTACGTCAACCACAACCTGACCAACCGTTTCGAATGCAGCCTCAGCAATCATTGGGTTGCGATCGCAACGACTATAATAGGCCTGGCAATGTACATTATCGCACAAATGAAAACCTTCCTCTGCGTGACGGTGAAAATGTGCTATCATATATGTTCTGCATAAAACAGCTTGCGTTTTGTAATACTCCATAGTAGCCCTTACCCCACCCTCGCTTTGCACAACACCTGCAATATACTTTTCCATATTTACAGTATTAAGCAATTGCATTCTATTAAAGCGAATACGAATCTTAAGCTTGTCATCGTACTGTCGCCTCTGTGATGCGGGAGTTATTGCTTTAACCGAAAAAATAGAACTATCATCAGAAGGTAAAAAATCTACTTCACTAAAATATCCATAAACAGTATTTAAACCCATTACTCTGAATGAATCGCCTACAAAATTTATATATATAATATCCCCTTCTTTTACGATAAGATTTTCGCTTGCGCCAGTAACCATAATATACGAAGACTTTACAGGAGAAAATACCATACTCGAAATATTGGTTTCGTTGTATATACCTATAGTTACTTCATCTGCCAGAAGAGCAACTGGATAGATAAAGAAATAAGCTAGAAACAAACGAAAACAATTCAAGCGCTTCATCCTTTTAACCATTGATGCAAGTTAACTGCTGCATTTTGGGCAGCATTAGAACCCAACTTTTGGGAAATTAGTTGATAGTTTTCTTGCATTTTTTTCCTATATTCATCATCATACAAAATTGAAGACAATTCATTGATGGTTCTGTTCTTCATGTCAAACTGTAATACTTCTTTTATGACTTCATCATTTAAAATCAAATTTGGTAAAGTAACAAAATTCAATTTGTATAATAAGCGGGCCACATAATAAGTTAAATAACTGGTTTTGTAAATAGCTACTTGAGGTACACCAAAAATTGCTGTTTCAAGGGTTGCAGTGCCAGAAACTACAACCGCAGCATAAGAATATGATAATAATGAATAGGTTTGATTATATACAATTTTTATATTGCTTCCATCAATGAACTTTTGATAATATGCCGCATCTATGGAAGGGGCTCCAGCGATAACAAAAGTAAAATCTTTAAACCGTGAAGCAACATCGACCATTAGGGGTAAGCATTTATTTAATTCTTGATAGCGACTACCCGACAGAAGGGCAACAACAGGCTTATCCTCTTCCTGAAAAGGATTAACAGCATCAACAGGTTGATTGGCACGAAAACGATTTATTATATCAGCGAGTGGATTTCCAATTAATTCAACTTTAAAATTGTGTTTATCATAAAACTCCTTTTCAAAAGGTAGGATACAATACATTTTATCAATAAACTGCTTAATTGATTTGATGCGCCATTCTTTCCATGCCCATATTTTTGGCGAAATATAATAAGCGGTTCGGATGCCGTTTTCTTTAGCAAATTGAGCCATTTTCAGATTAAAACCGGGGTAATCGATAAGAATTACCACATTGGGTTTAAACTGCAGCAATTCATTTTTGCAAATAGCAAAATTCTCTTTAATGGTTTTTATTTTTTTAATCACCTCCAAAATTCCCATGAAGTTCATGCGTTCATAGTGCATTACTCTGTTGGTTGATTCCTTGAACATGAGGTCGCCGCCCAAAAAGCAAAACTCAGCATCCTGATCCTGAGTTTTAATATTGCGCATAAGTTCTGCCCCATGCAAATCTCCCGAAGGTTCACCGGCGATTAAAAAATACTTCATATTAAAAAGTGTATTTAATAATTAGAGAAACAAAAGCCAAAATTATAGTAGCTGCCAAAACACCTTTTGATGAATTCATGAGGTTGGTCCAAATAAAAATAAAAAACAATAAAAGGTTGGAAAGCATCACTAAGCTAATCACTTTTGAAGTAATGTTTAATATTTGCATATACGCAATAAATTCACCAATAGAGTATTTATTAAACTGCAATAAATAAACTACAAGAAGTGTTATAGAAGGAGCAATAAAGCCCAACACCAAACCCAGAAAGAAATTATTAAAGCGAGATGCTTGCATAGGTTATTATTTTAGTCTGATATCTTTAAAAGTATCTAAATATTCATATGCGGTAAAGTCGTATTTTATAGGTACAATGCTAACAAAATTTTGCTTCAGCGCAAATTCATCGCTTAATGAATCGTTTGGCTCTAAGTTTTCAAACTCACCGGTAAGCCAATAGTATTCTTTACCCATTGGATCAATGCGGGTATCAAATTCTTCTTTCCAAAAACCATTGGTTTGTTTACAAATTTTTACGCCTTTAATTTCTTCCCATTTTGCTTTTGGAATGTTAACATTCAAACATATTTCAGCTGGTAAGGGATGGCTAAAATAATAATCGAGTATAATGGGGATAACCTTAGCAGCAACGGTAAAATCAGCTATATGAGAATAATCACATAAAGAAAAACCTATTGATGGAATTTGATTGATTGCGCCCTCAATTGCAGCAGCCATAGTACCGGAATAAACCACGCTGGTAGCACTATTAGCGCCATGATTGATACCTGATAAAATAATATCGGGTCGGCGTGGCAAAACTTTATTCATAGCCAGTTTTACACAATCAACAGGTGTTCCAGAACAAGAAATCCAAGTAATATTATCCTGAGTACCATGATCGGTTTTTCGTAGGGGTGTTTTAACAGTAATAGCGTGCGACATACCTGATTGAGGCTCCTGAGGTGCCACCACATAAACACGACCAAATAAAGCAGCTGCTGTGGCTAAGGCCTTTATACCTCCTGCATCAATTCCATCATCGTTGGTAACTAAAATCAACCTGTCCATTAAGTCCAATGTTAAAAACGGAACAAATATAATGGAATAATTTGATTCTGTGGCTAAAAATGCTAGTCTTAGACCTGCTTATTATTAACAATGAGCTGTTAATTCAAATCAATATGCAGTAAGAATGGTAATCATACCGCGTTTTACCATTAGACCATTTATTTGAATCATATAGTGATATGTATCGGGAGGCAACACCATTCCTTTGTATGTTCCATCCCATTCATTTGGATATCCTTTGGGTGATTCAAACACCTTTTCTCCAAAACGGGTATACACACTCACTATCGCATCAGGATAACGTTCAATTACCTTTATCTTCCAGGTATCATTTGTGCCATCGGAGTTGGGCGAAAATGCGGTAACAGGTAAAATTTCATCAATAATTCTGAATTCAGCCTTCACAGAGCAATAAGCTTTAAACCCGGCATAATCGCTTATTGTCCAACGAATGGTTTTTTGATAAACATGTTCTTCATCAACGATAGGCAGCGTAATAACAGAATCTTTTAAAGATTTTCCCTCATTATAATCGTTGGTAATTGAAACGATACCGCATTGATCGGCCATTGTTAAAGGATCTAATTCATACCCCACTACTGAGTACCTTATAAACGAATCAACATCGGTGCGTAGAATATCGCGGTGAATCATATCGGGACATGATAGAACTGGCAACTCTGTATCTTGATATTTCACTTCATATTTATTGGTTACCTTACAACCACTAGCAGGAATTGAATCGTATAAATAAATCAGGTGCGGGGTTTCTTTGGTAACGTCAATTTCCCATCGAATTTTAACATCGCTCTGGTTTGTTGTCTGACTCAATATACGACCACCCACAACGCTATAAGAATAGTAGTGTCCGGGGAGTGACTCTAAATTATAATTTACAACAATTTCATCACATCCAAGCTTAAAATCGCCGGTAAATACGGGTTTTGGATTGGGTTTAACAAATACGGTTGCTCTTGCAGGAAGTTTTACACCGCACTCTCCATTACTTGATGCCATAATAAAGAAAGTGCCTGTAGAATTCATATTGCTTAAATCAAAAATCAAATCTTGTCCCACCACCCTTGTAGGAGCTTTTACAATTGTATCGGCAGGGGAACGACGCAATTGATAAGTCATTTCAGGTTCATAATTTAACAATGCAATTATAGCCGATGAACCTTCGCATACGCTGTCGCCTTTCATTTTTAAATCCTCACGAGGCGCAGGATTTACTTTTATAAAAATCATAGTTGATGTATCGGCAGGACACGCGCCACTTTTTACTACGGCTTTATAATACTGACTTTCGAACAATTCAGGCACATCAAAAACAGAAGAAGGTATTTCATAATTTGTCCATACAATTGTATCCGTTGAGCCAATCCATCGCAGTACTTTTCCAACAATTCCACTTAACTTTATGATACCGCCATCGGAACCCGCACAAATTTGTTCAACATCACCGAGAGCAAAACCACCCACTGAATTGCGATCCACCACAACATTAGCTGAATTAACCAAATCTTTACTATTACATTCATTGGTGGCAATAATGGTGAAATTATTGGTACCCACAGGCAGATTGCTTTGAGGATCGTTAATATCAATACGGATATTATTTCCGGTACCTGTATAAATATCACTTACAGGTTGAGTGCCCCTATACAACTGATATTGAATACCTGCTTCGCTATTCAGAACGGTTACAGCGGCTTGGCCACCAATACAAATTTTATCGCTTACAACACCCAAATCAAGTAATGGAAACTCGCTGAGGCGGACATTAGCTTTATTGCTCAGATTAAAATCAGCACAACCCGCATTTGCAGTAATAATAATGCTGTTATTCCCATTATTTAATTGAGCAATAGGAATATTCAATATTATATCACCTCCATTGCCGGTCATAAGCGAACTTAATACAAGTCCTGATAATTCAAGATACGCACGGTATTTAATACCTGGCTCCGTTTCTTTAACCGTTATGCGAGCAGTAGTGCTGGTAGGGCATTTAGAATCTCCAATTAATTTTTTATCTAATTCGGGAGCTTTGCGAATTTTCATTAATGCAGTATCAACTAAATCAATTGAAGCACAATTACTAAAAGTAGCCCGCACCTTAATAATATTATCAAATGTAGGAAGTTCATTTGCATTTAAAGAAATATACGCTACACCTCCATCAATACCAATAGCAGGTTGACCTATTAATTTATTATTACTGGCCAAATACGCTCTATAAGTAACACCCGTTTCGCTGTTTGCAATAGCAATATCGCCATTTTGAGCAGGGCAAAGCACATCGCCGGTAAGAATTAAATTTTTATCTGGTGTCATCATAACTAATATACCAGCTGTATCGGTAAGAGTAACAGAACTACAAACCGAGCGTTGTGAACGGATAGTGAATATATTCAATCCAACTTGCATTGAATCCGAAGGAACTGAAAACGACATCCCAGCGCCTGAACCTTCTTGATCGCTAAGTTTTTTGCTGTTCAACCAAAGTGAGTAAAGAGCATCTCTTTCGGAACCAGAAACATTAATTTCACCGGGCAAACCAGGGCAAAGAAAATAGTCGGCAGCCACTTTAAAATTTGCCAATGGCGTTTTAACTACATAAATATTGGGTTTGGCATCAAGGATTACCTTACACAAATTTAATTCAGCTTCAATTTTTAGCAGATTGGAACCTTCAGATAAATCTAGCGGTAGAATAATAAAATTATGATTGGTATTATCACCGTTTATAAAATCTGAAATGCTTGTATTATTTTTATTTAGAAGCGCATAACGAACATTTTCTTCGGTATTTACAACTTGTATGATGGCATTTTGGTTGGGGCAAATACTATCTTTATAAACCAAATCTTTAAATTGCGAAGGATTAGGTTTCACCTGAATAACAAGAGGAACAATTAGCGGTTTGATATCGCAGTACCTCACAGAAGCATTTACTGGGAATGTATTAGAACCAACAGAAAGGAGTGATGCGGGAATGGTATCAATAACATCACCACCGTTTCCTTTAACTGTATCAATTAGATTTTCATTTTGATATATTAAATAATTCACCCCTGACTCTGTATTAAGAATAGAATAAGGTGCGGGAGATTTTGGACAAACCGGATCGGAAGAAAAAACAAGGTTTATCTTAGGATCTTTGAATACTTTTACCATAACTTGTTGGCTAAGAGATAAATCAGCGCAAGTACTAACTCTAGCGCGCACCTCAATCATTGTAAAGTTATCTGAATAGGCAGCCAAGGAAGCTGCAGGTATGGTTAAACCAATCTGACCATTATTCCCCAAACGAGAAGTTCCTGCAATTTGGTTATCGATATATGCTTGGTAGGTATATAAATTGGATTCTGAATTCAAGATTCGTACCAGAGCATCGGAATTTGGACAAACCGTATCGCCAATAATGCTGCGATCGAGTTCAGGGTTTTTGTACGCCGTAAGCACTGCACTATCATTCAATTGAATAGGGGCACAATTTTCAGCCCTTGCATATACTTTTATTTTATGAGCACCCGGAATAATATTAGCGGCAGCTATGGTAAACTTCACTGAGCCACCGGTTCCCACTATGCTATCCGTAACAGTAACGTTATTAAGATTGGCGAAATATTTAACCGCCCTATCTGTTGTTTCGGTTCCACTGAGGAAGAAAGAGAAATCGATACCGGGACAAACGCTAAAAGGCTTATCTAGAAAAGAGAAAGAACTTTTAGGTGTAATTACTTTTCTAACTATGGCAGCCTGAGTCATGGGTGCAAAATAGCATTTACTTAAACGAGCCTTCACCATTATATTATTCAAACCATCACGCAATTTATCTGAAGTAACATTAAAAATTATATTAGCACCATTTCCGGTTAAGGCATTGCTAATTATGGTATCCTGATCTTTAAAAACTTGATAAACAACATTATTTTGTGTATTTAACACTGTTATATCCATTGTATTTTCAGGGCATATAACCGCAGGATACTGAATAGTTAAAGAATAATCGGGAATAGGCAAAACATGAACTTTCACTTTACTATTAATTGTATCAGAAGGACAATCCCCAGGCCGCACCCTTACACTAATTATTTTATCACCAGGAGTAAGTATATTAACATCGGTATTAAATATCATTTTAACACCAGAGCCTTGAATATCATTGGTTGCGGGATCATTACCCACATATAAACGATAAAGCATACCTAGCTGACTGCTATTCATAGTTATAGGAAAAACATCGGCAGGGCATATGGTATCCTTTGGGGCAGATAGTGTGTAATTAATATTAGGCGCTACATTTACATTAACCTCAACAACATTTAAAAGATTAACAGCACAACCACCCGGCAACTTAGCCGTAATGGTAAGCTCGTTGTAACCGGGAGTAAGACGATTGACCGGAACAAGAATATTGGCAAAACTATTATTACCCAGCACAGGTCCTGCAACAGTATCTTGGGTATTTTTGCGAACAGCATAATAAGAAACTCCATTTTCGGAATCAGAAATAACTATAGGTGCATTAACGTCGCCAGGGCAAGCGGTAGCAACTTGAACCGACATGGTAGTGGTAGCTGAATTGGAAACGTTTAAATTTACTGAGCCATTTAAGAAACTTGCGCAACCATTTAAACTGGCTAAAACAGTAATATTGTATGAACCTAAAGGCAATTTAATGGCAGGAATGGTTAAAGTAAGAATCTGTCCATTTCCCAAAAATCTTTTAGTAGAATCTAAATGTTGATCATCAATAAAAACTTGATAGAATACACTAGGTTGAGAACTTTGAATAATTACCTTAGCATCTTCACCAGCACAAATACCGTTTACCGTAAATACTTTATTTGCTAATGGGCCTGGATTTACAAATACTTCTGCATAGTTTACCATATCAACTTGAACACAATTCCAAGCTGTAGCTTTAACAGTAAAGCGGTTTAAACCTGTAGGCAGACTTAATGCGGGTATTAGAATATCTATGTTATTACCATCACCTGTAAAAACAGGAGAAACCGCTGTTGACGTACCGTATCTGAATACTTGATATTTAATATCAGGCTGACTATTTTCAATTTGAATGGTAGCATCTGAACCTTGACAAATGGTATCATTTAAAGAAGTTATATACTTGTCGGTTTGCACAAAAGGAACCGTTACCATAAATCCATCTGTAGTATCGTTATTACACACGCCTGACTTAATAATTGCCTTAAAATAATGCTGCCCACCCGGTAAATTTGAAGAAGTATAAGGATTACTGGTATTATTTGAAAAATTGTAACTAACTCCATTTACTGAAGTTCCCCAGCGTGTAACACCCCCAGTAATACTGTTTAGAGTAAGAGTAACAGGATTACCCGGACAAATGGAATCTTCTCCTGTTATAAAACCGGCATCGCTTTTAGTATTAACAATTAATGCACCATAATTAGTGTAAGCAAAAGTACATAAATTCCCCAGGTAATCTGTATTGTAGATGTAGCATCTATAATTTCCTGCATCAGGCAATTGCGC
>JAIFLP010000174.1 GCA_020049015.1 Bacteroidota bacterium
GCTTATTCAGGGCATCTGGAGGTTTGGATGTGCTTATAGGACTAATTACTAAATTTTTCAGTTTGTTTAACATGAACACCGACTTTGTAGGAGCCTTGCCTGTTGCACTTATGAAACCACTCAGTGGTAGTGGTGCGCGGGGAATGATGGTAGAAGCTATGCAAACCTACGGTGTTGATTCCTTCACCGGTCGTTTAGCCTGTATCTTTCAAGGCACAACAGAAACTACTTTTTATGCCATAGCCCTATATTTCGGATCGGTAAACATCATTAAAACCCGCTATGCCATAAAATGCGCACTAATAGCTGATGTGGTAGGAATGACGGCTGCGATTTTTATTGGGTATTTGTTTTTTTAAATAGATATTATGCTGAACAATAAATATAAATATAACTATCTACTAATATTTTTAACTATTGTTGTTTCATTTTTAATTTTGCCGCATAAATAAAATGTAGCCCCAGCTAGCGTGTTTGCAACGCGTGCTAGGTGAACTCGGTCTTTCAATTCTAAACAAAACGAACATTAGTCACTGCATCACAATAAACCGAACTGCTGCTATCAATCCCAGCGGGATTGAATATTTATAAAAAAAAATCATGCCATCATCTTGTTCGACTCCGGCTGGAGTCGTATATCTGCATTTAACATTGTTTTCTATAAACATTTGACACCTCTGGTTTCATAATAAATTCATCACCAGCTAGCACGTTTGCAACGCGTGCTTATTTTAATGGTCGTTTCCGAACGACACTTATACAGCAATCATTGAAAAAGCTGTCTTTTTTTTTGTATTTTTGAGTAATTAATATTCAAGTATGTCCGATAGATACAAAAGTTATCTTTATCAAGATTCTTAAATTACTTAGTATTTGTAATATTTTATTTTAATCTTTCAAACAATTCAACTTTTTCCCCATCGGGACCTAAAATGAATGCAGCATGAAAGCCTCCCATCAAATCTTCTCTACTAAAATAATCCCGCACTACTTTTATTTTAAGAGATTTTAGATATGATAAAAAAGCGGGAAGGTTATCTACATCAATAGCAAAATGATCAATTACACCAGCCTCATTTGTTTTGATATCATTTTTATTTTCTGCATCTACTAGTTCAATAATACAAGAACCCTTTTGAACCAGAGCGAAACGAATTTTCTCATTTCCATTTCTTACAAACTCTGTGTAATATGTTTTCTCAAATCCCAATATATTACAATAAAACTGTAAAGATGAATCAATGTTAACAACTTGCAGATTGATATGTGCAAGGCCTTTAACAGCATACTCTTCATTTCTATAATTTTCAGATTTATTGCCAATAAATAAAACGAATGAATTTCCGGAAGGGCTTACAAATTCCATTTCTTCAGCATTCGTAATTCCATTAGAAATAAATTCACCGGTAGTGGTATTAAACCATGAAATTGCAAGATTTGGCACCAAATTGCTTATTGTTACTTTACCGCCTTCGGGCAACCATGAAACATAAAAACGAGCTTTCTTGGCCAAACAATAGGAGTTAGAAGCCCATTCAGGTTGTTTCTCCATATCGGCATAATCATAACCCGTAAAAGCTTTACTAATAAGACCCACATAATTGGCTCCCGGTAATTGCAAGGCATCAGACCATGAATTATTTGAATTTGCCCAAGACTCCCAACCTGGTTCAGCAGCTCTCAACTTCCATTGCCATAATCCTCCCGCACCATATACTACGCCCATCGTTCCACCTGCAAAAAGCTGTAACCAAGCCTCGTGCATTTGCCACAAACCAGATCCATTCATAGAATCCCTAATACCTTCATAAGTAGGTTCTCCATTGGCAACAGCCTTTACCGGATAATTATTATACATGCGCTCAACCTTATGAATAAGATGCTCACCTGAATGCCCGGTCTGTGCCCACTGAAAATCAAGCCATTCGGCATTTTGAAATTTTTTATTGTAATGAAAACATTTTTTTTGAGGCTGATTTTCGGGACAATAATCATCAAAGGGGTTATAATGAATTCCCGCAGGTTGTTTGTAATCATCCCATAATTCAACTATTTCACCCCCTTCTTTTACACCGGGCAAATCACCCTGACCATCACCACTCACCAACCAGAAAGCATGACGAGCTCCATAACGAGCGAGCAAGTATTTACAGTAACGCGCGTATTCCTCTGGATTCATATCCAAACCCAACACATCTAGCCCCTTCCATCCAAAACCATGAAATACTGGTTGATAAACCGGAACAATACCATGCTGCAATAAAATAGTTACCAAAGAATCGAAATATTGAAAGTATGCGGGGTTCAATTGATTGATATGACCTTGTTTTAAATCTTCAAAACCTATATCGAAAGCCCCATCACCTTTTCTACCGCGAGGTCCTTCAGCACCTCTATCCGAATTAATTGACATTAACAAAGCTATATTAAAACCTTGCTCAGCACGCTTGCTAGCATAAACTTTCACATCATCAGTTGATGCTCTAAATGGCATAGCCCATGGAGTATCACCAATAATCATAAAAGGTTTTCCCGATGCATGCACCACATTTCTCTTTCCCGGAGACATTTTCAACAAACCATTTTTTATCAATTCGTTATCGCCCAAATAAGGTATAGCCTTTAATGAACCAGAAACACTATGCAAACCTGAATTAAGAGTATCGGACGAATAAGATATATACGAGAATAAACCAGAGTCAATTGGAGATGCAAATCGAACCTTCCAAATATCACCGCCATCCCAAAACGCAGGTCGCTTAATTAACAATCCCGCATCAGATTTAAATTCAACATATACATCAACATCGGTATACGGATTTTTATAGCTTATTTTTGAATGAAAAACAATCTCTACTTCATCCCATTGAGGAGCAGTAAGTACTTCATTTTTCTTTGCGCAGGATATAAATCCTAACAAAATAGCTACAAATAGTATATTCCTCATCGTATATAAAATATATTTCCAGTAAATATAATAATTTTATTTGTTTCATCAAAAAATACTTTCGAATGAAATACAAATATAGTAGATGCACTTTGATGATCAAAAATTTAAAGAAATTATTTTACAGTGAATGCTGTTTGAGAAAAGAAAATCGATATTGTCGAATAAAGAAATGAAACATTAAAACAATTTAATACCCCTCAAAAACTCGCTTACCAACATTCTCTTTTTACCTTCTAATTGCAAATCGGTAACTGTAATATAACCATCAGCACAATAAAAGTTCAATTGATCGTTATTGATTTTAGCAATACTTCCAGGTTCATGGTTATGTTCATTAAGTGTATATACACAAGAAAATATTTTCAGTTGGTATTTTTTTTCTTTGATATCAATAAATGTATAGGCTCCAGGATAAGGACTCAATCCACGCACATGATTATAAACATCAATTGTTTTAGCATTAAACTGAATCTGTGCAATTTCTTTATTTAGTTTAGGAGCCGGTTTTAATAATAAAGTATCTGAAATTTGAGGAATTGAAACTACGGTATTATTAAAAATAGCATGCAGTGTTTTTTCAATCAATCCCGCACCAACTTTCATTAAGCGATTATAGAGAGAACCAACATTTTCATCATCATCAATAGAAACTTTTTCTTGAAAGATTATATTTCCAGTATCAATTTCTTTCTCAATAAAAAAAGTGGTAACTCCAGTTTGCTTTTCGCCATTTATGATAGCCCAATTAATTGGTGCAGCCCCTCTATATTGCGGCAATAATGATGCATGCAGATTAAGCGTCCCTTTAGGAGGCATTTGCCAAACTATTTCGGGAAGCATTCTAAAAGCCACTACAACAAATACATCAGCATGAAATTGTTTTAATTGAGTTAAAAAAAATTCATCTTTAAGACTCAATGGCTGCAATAAAGGGATATTATATTGTAAAGCTATAACTTTAACAGCAGACTCATGAACCTGCAAACCTCTTCCTGCAGGCTTATCTGGCGCAGTTACAACCGCAACAACACTAAAACCAGATTCGAGCAAAAAACGCAAAGAATACGCTGCAAATTCGGGCGTACCCATGAATATAATCCTAATTTTATTATTGTTTTGTACCATCGAGTTTTGATTTCTCAAATGAAGCAAGATTTAGAAAATGACCCATTTTTTCCTTTTTGGTTCTGAGGTAAAATTCATTATGCGGATTAGATTCAACCTGAATTGAAATATTCTCTACTATCACTATTCCATACCCCTCCAGACCTTTTCGTTTCTTAGGATTATTTGTCATAAGCTTTATTTTTTTTAAGCCCAACTGATGCAGAATACTTGCACCTACGCCATAATCGCGCTCATCAGCATTAAATCCTAAATCGATATTTGCATCTACGGTATCCCTACCTTCTTCTTGAAGTTTATACGCTTTAATTTTATTAAATAAACCAATACCTCTACCCTCTTGATTTAGGTAAAGTAAAATACCTCTACCCTCTTGTTCAATTTTTCTTAACGCTTCATGAAGTTGCAATCCGCAATCGCAACGAAATGAGCCAAATATATCTCCTGTTAAACATGAAGAGTGAACCCGCACCAGTACCTCATCATTTTCATCCCAAGAACCTTTAATTAGAGCAACATGCTCTAGACCGTTAGATTTTTGAATAAAAGGTATTAAATTAAAATTGCCATATTCTGTAGGTAAACTTACCTCAACACCTTTAATAACAATGCTATCAGATTTCAAGCGATACTTGATCAAATCTTTAATAGTAATTATCTTGATATTTAACTTTTGTGCTATTTCTATTAATTGAGGCATGCGGGCCATTGTGCCGTCCTGATTCATAATTTCAACTAGAACACCACCGGGTTTTAAGCCGGCTAATACCGAAAGATCCACAGATGCTTCAGTATGTCCAGGACGCCGCAATACACCGCGAGACTTTGAACGGAGCGGAAAAATATGACCTGGTCTTCCCAAATTTTGGGGCTTTGTGGCATCATTTACCAGTGCTTGCACTGTTTTAGCTCTATCTTGAGCAGAAATACCTGTAGTACAACCATCACCAATTAAGTCAACTGAAACGGTAAAAGCAGTAGCATGTAATGCGGTATTGCTTCCAACCATTAAGTTAAGCTCAAGCTCATCGCAGCGCTCTTCTGGCAATGCAACACATATTAAACCCCGCCCATGAGTAGCCATAAAATTTATGGTTTCTGGAGTTGTTAATTCGGCTGCAGCTATAAAATCACCTTCATTTTCACGATCTTCATCATCAGTGACAATAATTATTTTACCGGCTTTAAAATCAGCAACAGCTTCTTCAATGGTGTTCAATTTTAATTTAAAATCTTTATCTGACATTTTATTGTATATAATAATTCAACATTCATCCTCGTTTTGCCCTTTCCCAATTTACTGAGTAGCTTCCTGAAATATACCTGCGGATGCCTAATAATACAGAATAATTCATAATAAAAACGTAATAAGGCACAAATAATGCTTTTAATCCTATTTTTCTGTTTTGGAATTTCCATCCAAAATACACCAATATATAAAATAATAATTGAAGATAGAACAGATATCCATAATAGTGAAATATTGGATATTTTAGAAATAATAGCATGCCTAATATAAATATAAAAACAAATGAGATTGGCACAACCAACCACCTAAGTACTTTATGCGAAATATACTGTATACTCAACACCCCAAATCGGAAAATATTCAGCAAGGGCAATAAGCGAAATACGCTTTGTATGCCTCCTGCGGCAATACGAACTTTTCGTTTCATTTCTTCAGTGATTGAAGCCGAAGCTGTTTCTATTGCATATGCCTGTGGCTCATACTTAATCTTATAACCCCGCATAGCAATACGCATAGAAATCATAAAATCGTCTAGCACTGAATCCATCTCAACTGGCTGATATAAACTAGTTCTAATGGCGAATAATTCACCTGCTGCACCAATAACACTATTAAAATCTGATTCTTGCTTTTTTACCCACGACTCATATTTCCAATAAAAACCTTCACCAGCATTTACAGCAATATCAAGCGATTTATTAACTATTCTTTTTTCACCTGCTACGCATCCCACTTTCGCATCAAAAAAACATTCCACTATTTTGAGTATAGAGTCTTTTCCTAAAAGAGTATTAGCATCTGAAAAAACAACAATCTCGGTATCTACAAATTGCATACCCCTGTTCATTGCATGTATTTTTCCACTGCGCTGTTCCAAATGATAAGCTTTTATAAACGGAAACTTTTTTAATAAATCGGGAGTTCCATCATCTGATCCATCAGTAACCCAAATAAACTTTAACTTATTTTTTGGATAATTCAATGCCAAACAATCAGTTACTTTTTGTTGAACATAATTTGCTTCATTATAAGCTGGAATAAATAATGTTACTTCAGGCAAATTACAACACAATTCATCTAAAGCATTTTTATTAAATAACTTCTTGAAATATGCAAAAAAAGCTATTATTAATCCATACAGTAAATATGAATAAACAACAATAAAGCACAATATCCAAAATATCCATTCCATCTACTTCACGTGCAATTGGTAAAACTGAGTTAATTCTTTGGTTAGTTTTTGATTATTAAAATTGCTTGAAACAAACTCCAATGCATTAACTCTTATACTATTATAAAAGCTATTATCATTTAGTAAAAAGTTTATTTGCTGAATGAATTCGGCTGCGCTATTAGCAATTAAAATACATTTTTTATCCGAAAACTTTATACCTGAAGCAGCAACCTTGGATGCTATAATAGCTTTCGAACAAGACATTCCTTCAATTATTTTTACCCGCATACCACTTCCGGAGTGAAGGGGAGCAATCATAATACCGTTTTGTAACATAAATTCACGGGCATCATTAACTTCACCTAAATAATCAACGTGATTCTTTTTCATAAAATCAACAAAATCTTTAGGTGCATTTCTACCTGCTACAGAGAAAGAAATATCAGTAGCATTCCTCAGCTTCTGCCAAACATTTTCTATAAACCATTTCAAGGCATCTTGATTTGGCATCCAATCCAATGCACCTATAAAAAAAATATTGTGTGGAGATTCATTCTGAAAAGGAACCAATGAAGACAATTCTATACCTGTGGGTATTACAACTGAAATAATACTACTACAATATTGCTGTAATACCTTATTATCATCATTTGAAATTGGTACAACAAAATCGACTGCCTTTAAAATTTCTTTTTCAAAACGTTCAATTCTTTTTGCCAAATTAGACACATATTTTTTTTTCAAAAAATTATTTTCCTTTAGTGCAATACCCTTCCAAATATGATTTTCAACATTATGCGCGCGATAAACAATTTTCACCTTTGCCAAAGATCTTATAACAGGTATTAAATAGGCTAAATAGGGCGTTTCAAGTTGAATGATATCATAATCGTTTTCTTTAATAAGACCTATCAGTTTTCTCTGATATTCTTTCGAAACAAATCGCTTTGCTATATAGGGTTCATCAGAAAAAAATAAATTAAGAAGTAAATCAATTGGTTTAATCTGAGTAGGAACATTAACTGCAAAAAATCGTATGTCAAACATTTGAGGAATAAGAGAAACATCAAAATAATGCTTGGGTGTGTTCATTGCAAGAAGATCTACCTTACAACCATTTTCAGCAAGTCCTTTAGCCATATTCAAACTGGCTATAGCGCCTCCGTCTTTAGGTGGATAGGGCAACTTATTACACAGCATTAATATTTTCATGCAATTACTTTTTCTTTTTAAACTTTTTCTTTACCAAATTTAAATAAAAATCCATATTCAAGATAGCTGCATCGTGAGTTGCCTTATAGGTTAAAAAAACACCTATGGGCAGCAGAATAAATGAAGATATCCACATTCCAAAAAATGTTGTACTCTCAGCATCTCTGGCAATTTTTTCTCCGGTAATGGAAATTACATAATAAAATACAAAAAACAAAATTGAAACAACCAGAGGCATACCAAGTCCACCTTTCTTAATAATAGCTCCCAAAGGTGCTCCGATAAAGAAAAATAACAAACAACAAACCGACAAGGTGAATTTGCGGTGCCATTCAATATACAACCTATTTATTCTGCGCTTGGTAAAAGTATACGTTGACTCTTCATTATCAATATAATTCTTTATGCTTCTGGCATTATTAATGGCAAAAGTAATAGCCGTTGCCTTTTGTCTGAATTTCAAATTATTTGTTAAAGAATCAAACAAAAGCGGCTTAGCAATTACAATAGAATCAGTATCCTGAGTGTTTGAAACTATTTTTTTACCCAAATTATTTATGGAGCTTATATTATTGTATAAAAAAAGTGTTCCGCTATCTATTCTATTGATAAGAGAATCTCCTTCAAAAGAAAGCTGCGACAAATTCATCATCTGATGGCTGTTTTTGAACAAATTTTCATCAGAACGCACAAGACCAAATCCAACTAACTCTATATAAAATAGTTGTTTATCAAATTTATCTCGGCGGAAAGCATCGTTTGACTTTTGCTTATTCCTGCCTTCGCCCTGTACTTCAGAATAATTAAACCCGTTAAACATGGTAACTACCAACATTTTTTTATCTGGAGTTATTCTCATCAAACCTGAATCGGCCAAAGTAACCATCACATTGCCTTTATCTGCAGTATGATCATAAACCGTAATGTCATACAAAACACCTGTTTTGCGATCTTTTTTACCAATGCGAATACTGTAATTCTGTATGCCATTGTAAAATATTCCTTCTTTTATTTGCAATTCAGGTTTTTGCTGTTGAATATCTCTCATTAACGATTTCATTTTCAAATTAGCTATTGGAAGCACGTTATTAGAAAAGAAAAAAGCCAAAACACTAATCACTAGAGTAAGCAATGCAAGCGGTATCATAATGCGATAAAGAGAAATTCCGGCAGCTTTTAAAGCAAGCAACTCAAGATTTTCCCCCATATTACCAAAGCTCATAAGAGCCGCGAGAAGAATGGCAAGAGGCAAAGCCATTGGAACCAATGAAGCAGAAGTATAAAGCAATAATTCACTTAAAGTAGAAAAAGTCAAGCCCTTACCTACCAAATCGTCAATATACTTCCATAAAAATTGCATGATTAATAAAAACAGAACAATGAAGAAAGTGAGCGCCAAAGGACCCAAATACGATTTAACACTCAGAACATGAAGCTTTTTAAACATTTTTTATTAACTATTTGCCGCTTTGCCGCAAAATTAAAGATTAATTATATATAAATAGAGGAAAAAATTTGCTAATTATTGGCAAGTATTATTATAATCTATAAATCAATATTTTACATTTTACTTAATACCCAAAAAACCAATTATCAGAAAACTATTAGAATTTACAAATTTATAGTTGAATTAAAAAAAAAATGTATATTTGCACCCTCATAATAATGGCGAGGTAGCTCAGATGGTTAGAGCGCATGATTCATAATCATGAGGTCGGCGGTTCAATCCCGCCTCTCGCTACAAGCTTTATTAAAATGAATATTAAAGACGTATTAAGAAAGGTTCTTAACTATTTGCACATTGATATAACCAAGAACCTTGAATACGACCGGTTAACAAAAGCTGTATTCAAAAAAATCATACTTCCTGGTAATAATTGTATTGATGTTGGCTGTCACAAAGGGGAAATCCTTGAAATGATGTTGAAGTATTCGCCTACGGGCTTGCATTATGGATTTGAACCTATTCCTTACCTATATGAAAAACTAAGAATTTCGTTTTCAAGCCTTGCTACCATTCTACCATACGCCCTATCTGATGCACCAGGTAAAACAAAATTTCAATACGTAAAAAATGCACCCGCATATAGTGGTTTACAAAAGAGGGCATACAAAGTTTCTCAGCCCGAAATTGAAGAAATAGATGTTGAAATTAAAACACTTGATGAATTGATATCAGAAGATCAATCCATTCATTTGATTAAAATTGATGTTGAAGGAGCTGAATATAAAGTACTACAAGGCGCAAGCAAAACAATTATAAAGAACAAACCCTACATTCTATTTGAATTTGGCTTGGGTGCCAGTGATTATTACGAAGTAACCCCCGCTCAACTATTCCATCTTTTAGTAGAAAAATGTAATTGCAATATTTATACTTTGCGGGCTTTTTTAAATAATAAAAAGCCATTAAACTTAGTTGAATTTGAAAATTTATATACACAAAACAAAGAATATTATTTTATAGCAAAATAATTTAAATACAAAAATATGAAACCAACATTATTAATATTAGCCGCGGGAATGGGAAGCCGCTATGGAAGTTTAAAACAAGTTGATCAATTAGGTCCATCAGGGGAAACCATCATGGATTATTCAGTATACGACGCCATGAGAGCTGGTTTTGGAAAAGTTGTTTTTGTTATCAGAAAAAGTCTTGAAAACGATTTCAAAGAAATTTTTAATAGATATAAAGGTAAAATTGAAGTTGATTATGTATTTCAAGAAATTGATAATGTTCCCGCAGGTATTAGTATTCCGGCCGATAGAGTAAAACCTTGGGGCACAGGACACGCAATTTTAGTTGCAAGAAAAGCAATCAATACTCCTTTTGCTGTTATTAATGCAGACGATTTTTATGATGCCGACGCCTTTAAGGTTATGGCAGAGCATTTATCAAAACCCGGACTCGAAGATATAGACAAATACGCTATGGTAGGTTATCCTATCCAAAACACATTATCTGAATTCGGACATGTATCGCGCGGAGTATGCGAATTAAATGCAAACCAATGTCTTACTTCAGTAATTGAAAGACTGAAAATACAAAGGATGAACAATGAAATAGTATATTTTGATGAAAACGACAAACCAGTAGCTCTAAATGGTGATGAGATGGTATCGATGAATTTTTGGGGATTTCCGGTTTCAATCTTTGATAAATTGGAAAAAAAATTTAATGAATTTATTGTTGCTAACAGCTCTCAATTGAAATCAGAATTTTATATCCCAATGGTTGTAAATGAACTGGTACAAGAAAAAACAGCTCATGCTAAAGTCCTTAAAACAACAGCCCAATGGTTTGGCATTACATACAAAGAAGACAAACCTATTGCTATTGAAAACTTCAAAAAACTAACTGAGAAGGGATTATACCCACAGAAACTTTGGTAATAAATAAATGAATACAGAATCTTTATTGCAACAGTTGTTTAAAGAGTATTTTGGGCATTTACCTGAAATAACAGAAGCATTGCCACCTTCCGGTTCATACCGTAGGTATTATAGACTTAAGTCATCCAGTAATACTGCCATAGGAGCATACAATGAAGATTTAAAAGAGAATATAGCTTTTGTAGAATACAGCAAACATTTTAAATCAAAAGCCATTCATGTTCCTAAAGTTTATAAACAAGATCTCGATCACCATGTATATCTCTTAGAAGATTTAGGTGATACCAGTTTGCTGCAATTCATACAATCTAATTCCGATGAAGAAAAAATAAACGACAGCATTCGCAATGTTTATAAAAAAACCATCGATGAATTATGCAAAGTTCAGGTACTTGGTTATCAACAACTCGATTTTTCCGTTGCTTATCCCCGAAAGGAATTTGATAAACAATCAATGATGTGGGATTTGAATTATTTCAAATATTATTTTCTTAAACTGGCAAAAGTTCCATTTAATGAACAGGAATTAGAAGATGACTTTGAAACTTTTAGTAATTTTTTATTAGAAGCCGATAGGAATTATTTTATGTTCAGAGACTTTCAGTCGAGAAACATAATGATTCATGAGAACAAACCTTATTTGATCGATTACCAGGGCGGGAGAAAAGGAGCCTTACAATATGACCTTGCCTCATTATTATTTGAAGCCAAAACTGCTTTACCAGAAGCTTTCAGAAATGAATTGAAAGACATTTACCTTCAAGAAATAAATCGGTATACAAAAGTAGATCATGTAGAATTCAATAAATATTTTGGCGGCTTTGTAATGATCAGGCTCATGCAAGCAATGGGTGCCTATGGTTTCAGAGGACTGTATGAAAAGAAAGAATTATTCCTGCAAAGCATTCCTCCGGCAATTGAACATTTAAAATGGCTGATCAAAAATATTGAAATACCTTTATCCATTCCTCAACTCAGAAAAGTTTGGGAATATTTGGCTTCAGAGCCTTCGATAAAAGATTTATATATTCAAAAAAAACAATTAAAAGTAGGAATCAACAGTTTTTCATTCAGAAGAGGCGTTCCGGTAGATGAGAGCAACAATGGTGGTGGCTATGTGTTTGATTGCAGAGCCATTCATAATCCGGGCAGGTATGAGCAGTATAAAAAACTAACAGGTAAAGACAAGGAAGTAATCGACTTTTTAGATAATGAACCTGAAATGGAATTTTTCCTACAACATATTACTCCTCTATGTTGCATGAGCATTGAAAATTACTTAAAGCGGGGCTTTACTAATCTGATGATCAATTTTGGTTGTACCGGTGGGCAACACCGATCGGTTTACGCTGCTGAAACAATTTTTCGCAAGCTTAAGAATCAATATCCACAGATTGAGGTATCCATCAGACACAGGGAACAAGAACTAATCAAATAATTTTTACATATAGATAATAATTAAAAAAACAATTAGAATTATGAAAGCATATGTATTTCCCGGACAAGGGGCGCAATTTATTGGCATGGGTAAAGATCTTTATGACAACAATCCTATTGCAAAAGAAATGTTTGAAAAAGCCAATACCATACTTGGATATAGAATTACGGATATAATGTTTGCAGGCACCGAGGATGAATTAAAACAAACTAAAGTAACACAACCTGCTATATTTCTTCATTCGGTAATTCTAGCCAAAACCTTGGGTGAAAATTTCAAACCCAATATGGTAGCAGGTCATTCATTAGGTGAATTCTCTGCCTTAGTTGCTAATGGCGCATTAAGTTTTGAAGATGGATTGAAACTGGTTTACCAAAGAGCTATGGCAATGCAGAAAGCATGCGAAGCGCAACCATCAACCATGGCTGCCATTCTAGGATTAGATGATATTATTGTGGAAGAGGTTTGTGGCTCCATTGCTGATGTTGTGGTACCCGCCAATTATAATAGTCCTGGTCAATTAGTTATTTCAGGTTCCATAGATGGAATTGATAAAGCTATTGAACAACTATCAGCAAAAGGAGCTAAGAGAGCATTAAAACTGCCCGTTGGAGGAGCTTTCCACTCTCCACTCATGGAACCTGCAAGAAATGAACTGGCAGCTGCTATTGAAGCTACCCCATTTAGTAGGCCTATATGCCCTGTTTACCAAAATGTTACAGCAAGCGCTGTTTCTGAGCCTTCAAAAATTAAAGAAAATTTGATTGCTCAATTAACGGCTCCTGTTAAATGGACTCAAACAGTACAAAACATGATAGCCGATGGTTGTAACGATTTTACAGAAGTTGGTCCGGGTAAAGTATTGCAAGGACTTATTAAAAAAATCAACAAAGAGGCACAAGCAGTTAGTGCATAATTATAGCTTGCCAAAATAAAACTTAAAATCCGGTATAGCTGCCGGATTTTTTTATTGAAACGAGCATGCTTAGCACAAAACACAACCGAGCTTGCGAGCTCAGCGAAGATAAACACATATAAACAAATTCATGCGAGTTCCATCAAACCTTTAAAAATTAATTTTGTTCGGATGAAATAAAAATGTAATTTTACGCTTGATAAAGAAATGAATTAAAGTGTTCTGGTATCAATAAAAAATGTTTTATATGCTAAATAAAAAATGTTTCCGTATTATAATTGCTGTGTTGCTGCTGGTTCACACCTTTAGTTCTGCTCAGAAGCCTCAGTATACTAAAGAAGAATGGGGACGGGCTTATAAAGCGTTTGCTGCATTTGAAGCCGGGGAATATTTTAAAGCGATAGATTTATTCAAAAATGCATACGACCTAGTTCAGGACAAGGAAAAAAAATCTGAAATTCTTTTTAAGTTGGGTGAATGTTGCAGAATTATCGGCGACAACCAAAAAGCTGAAATGTGGTTTAAAAAGGCCATTGAAAAAAACCATATGAATCCTATGGTTTACTTGTATTATGCTGATGCATTAAAGGCCAATCTAAAATTCAAAGAAGCCAGCGAA
This sequence comes from Bacteroidota bacterium, assembly GCA_020049015.1. Taxonomy (GTDB): domain Bacteria; phylum Bacteroidota; class Bacteroidia; order Bacteroidales; family DTGW01; genus JAIFLP01. The sequence goes on from JAIFLP010000174.1 coordinate 14,077, forward strand.
AATTATGAAAAATTTAAAAACCTCATGCCTGAAGATTATCGTGGTGCGAATGGAATTAAGGCTTGCGAAGAAATACCCTTATGGATACAGATGGGAACCGGTTACGAAGTTATTAACGTAAAACCACTAAACACTAAGAGTGCTGATTTTTCACCTGCTTTAGCAAGTGATGATTATTCCGAAATTGTTTTTACCAGTAGTCGTCCCGGCGCTATAGGAACTGAAAAACACGGTGCTACAGGTGAAAGTTTTTCAGATTTATATTTTGCTAAAATGGATCGTAAAGGAAAATGGAGCGAACCCGTTCCTTTGTCAGAAGAAATAAATACTGAGTTTGAAGAAGGCGCACCTAATTTTTCAAATGATTATAAAACCATGTATTACACGGTATGCAAAAAAAGTAAGAACAAACAATTTGGCTGTCAAATATTCAGCACCAACCGTACGGCAGAATCATGGGGAAAAGGAGAAGCGGTAGAATTCTTAAAAGACAGTATCATAGTGGCACATCCCGCAATTAGTAGTGACGGGCAATACATGTATTTTGTTTCAGATATGGATGGCACTTTGGGTGGTAAAGATATTTGGATGGCACCATTGGAAGGCAGCAAAATGGGTACTGCTGAAAATTTAGGAGATCAAATTAATACCCCAGGCAACGAATTATTTCCGTTTGTACATAGTGATGGCACTTTATATTTTTCATCTGACGGACATCCAGGCATGGGTGGCTTAGACATATTCAAAGCAAAAAAAGGACCCGATGGAAAATGGAAAGTAGAAAATATGAAATTCCCTATTAATTCAAATTTTGACGATTTCAGCATCACGTTTGAGAAAGAGTTGGAAAAAGGATATTTCAGTTCTGGAAGAAATGGAAAAGATGATGATATTTTCGCATTTGTTCTACCACCACTTAAATATAACATTACAGGGCTTATTAAAGATGAAAAAACAGAAGCTGTTCTCAATGACGCTTTGGTAAAAGCCATAGGAAGTGACGGATCGTCAATGGAATTTACTACAGGCAAAGAAGGTAGTTTCAAGTTTTCATTAAAACCTAACACCGATTATGTATTTGTTGTATCAAGAAAAGGATACCTCAACGGCAAGGAAAGGGAAACAACTAAAGGACTTGATAGAAGCAAAGATTTTAAAACATCTATATTACTGGCCTCTATTTCCAAACCCATTGAGCTACCAAATATTTTCTACGATTTCGGAAAAGCCGATTTAAGACCAGAATCAATGGTTGCATTAGATAAACTCATTGAAACCTTAAATGACAATCCTAATATAACTATTGAATTGATGTCGCACACCGATTCCAGGGGCAAAGAGAGTGATAACACTGATCTATCGCAGAAAAGAGCACAATCGGTTATTAATTATTTAATTGAAAAAAGTATTGCGGCCGACAGGTTAACTGCAAAGGGCTATGGAGAATCGAGTCCCAAAACTGTTGATAACAAAATGGTAGAAAATTATCCATTCTTAACGGATGGTGCCGTATTGTCTGAGGATTATATAAACAAATTGGGCTCAACAGAACAACAAGAAACAGCACATCAAATTAACCGAAGAACAGAATTCAGGGTAATCAGAACCGATTATATACCAAAAAAATGACAAGCGAATCAAGATATCTGAAGCGAGGTGTTTCTGCCTCTAAGGAAGATGTTCACAATGCCATAAAGAACATTGACAAAGGATTATTTCCTAAGGCATTTTGTAAAATCATCCCAGATATTCTGGCAGGCGATCCTCAATACTGCAATATAATGCATGCCGATGGCGCAGGCACCAAATCGTCTTTGGCCTATATTTACTGGAAAGAGACAGGCGACTTATCTGTATGGAAAGGCATTGCTCAAGATGCCATCATAATGAACGTAGATGACCTATTATGTGTTGGAGCTACAGAGAATATATTATTGTCGAGTACCATTGGACGAAATAAACATTTGGTTCCTGGCGAAGTTATAAGTACCATCATTAATGGCACCGAAGAATTATTAGAAAATCTTAGAAAATTAGGCTTGGGTATATTTTCTACTGGAGGTGAAACGGCTGATGTTGGCGATTTGGTAAGAACCATTATTGTTGATTCGACAGTGACATGCCGAATGAAAAAATCAGATGTTATTGATAATGCCCGCATCGAAGCCGGCGACGTTATAGTAGGACTCTCTTCTTCGGGCAAAGCCAATTATGAAAAGGAGTATAACAGTGGCATGGGGAGCAACGGATTAACTTCAGCCCGACACGATGTTTTTTCTCATATCCTGGCCAATAAATTCCCCGAAAGCTATGATAGCCATGTAGATGACGAACTTATTTACAGCGGAAATTATGGATTAACAGAAACCATTTCCGGATTGAGTCTTGATGCAGGAAAAATGGTCTTATCGCCTACCCGAACTTATGCTCCAGTAATTATTGAGATACTTAAACAATATCGAAAAAATATTCATGGTATGGTGCATTGCTCAGGTGGAGCGCAAACAAAAGTATTACATTTCGTAGAGAATTTACATATCATTAAGGACAACTTATTTCCTTTGCCTACCCTATTTAAGATCATTCAGGATCAATCGCAATCAGAATGGCGTGAGATGTATAAAGTTTTTAATATGGGCCACAGGATGGAATTATATGTACCTGAAAATATAGCCATTTCAATAATTAATATATCTCAGTCCCTAGGAATTGAAGCTCAAGTTATAGGAAGGTGCGAAAAAGCCGACAAGAAAAAACTAACGATCAAAAGTCAATTCGGAACATTTGTATATTAATTTGTATATTTGCGCCTGATTTAATTATTCATGGCAGATAATATCATCTTAGACAGATTAGAAGGGCTAAAACATAAGTTTGAAGAAGTAGCCCAGCAAATAACCGACCCTGCAGTAATGTCGGATATGAAGCGTTATGTTAAGCTTAACAAAGAATACAGAGAACTGGATTTGGTTGTTAAAGCATTTAGCGAATACAAAATGCTGTCGTCGAATTTCGACAGTGCAAAGGAAATCCTAAACAACGAAAAGGACGAAGAATTAAAAGAAATGGCCAAGGCCGAAATTGAGGAATTGCAAGAAAAACTGCCTGAATTAGAAGAAAAAATAAAGCTGCTTTTAATCCCTGCCGATCCTGAAGATTCAAAAAACGCCATTCTTGAAATCAGAGCGGGCACTGGTGGTGATGAAGCCAGTTTATTTGCAGGCGATATTTATAGAATGTATATTCGCTATTGCGAAAATAGAGGCTGGAAAATTGAATTAACAAATATTTCAGAAGGCACCGTTGGCGGTTACAAAGAAATAGTTATGAGCGTTAAAGGCGACGGCGTATATGGTGTAATGAAATATGAATCAGGTGTACACAGGGTACAGCGAATACCTAAAACAGAAACGCAAGGCCGGGTGCATACTTCTGCTGCAACTGTAGCTGTACTGCCCGAAGCAGAAGAATTTGATGTTGATATAAGCATGAACGATATCCGCAAAGACACCTTTTGTTCTTCAGGTCCTGGAGGACAATCAGTTAATACAACTTATTCCGCCATCAGATTGACTCACATGCCTACCGGAATTGTAGTGCAATGTCAAGATGAAAAATCACAAATCAAAAACTTCGAAAAAGCATTGGTAGAGTTACGTTCCAGGATATATAATTTGGAATATCAAAAATACTTGGACAATATTGCTTCAAAAAGAAAAACCATGGTATCCACTGGCGACCGATCTGCAAAAATCCGCACTTATAATTATCCACAGGGCAGGGTTACTGACCACCGCATCAATTTTACACAATATAATCTTCAAGCCATTATGGACGGAGATATTCAGCCTTTTATTGATCAATTGCAAATGGCGGAAAATGCTGAACGTTTAAAAGAAAGCCAATTATAAGAGTTGGAATTCTTCACTTTCAGATTTATTAACATCCATCGGTCATCATAGTAAATATAAACAAAGAAAGAAATAATATTACAGATGAAATACAACGATATCGTTAACCAAATTAAAAAGAAGAAGAGTTATTTGTGTATTGGACTAGATACTGATTTAGAGAAAATACCTACCTTCCTGCTAAAGGAAGAATATCCACTCTTTGAGTTCAATAAACGCATCATAGACGCCACACATGCCAGCTGTATTGCCTATAAACCCAATTTAGCGTTTTACGAAACCCTTGGCTCTATTGGCTGGGTAAATTTTGAACTAAGTGTAGCCTATATAAAAGAGAATTATCCAGACATATTTATCATAGCCGATGCCAAGCGGGGCGATATAGGTAATACATCTTCGATGTATGCAAAAGCATTCCTAAAGGAAGCTCAATGCGATGCGGTAACTGTAGCTCCATATATGGGCGAAGATTCAGTAAAACCTTTCTTGCAATTTCCTGAAAAATGGGTCATTCTGTTAGCGCTTACTTCCAATCCGGGGGCATTCGACTTTCAAACCATGATTGATGAACACAGCAAACAAATGTTGTATGAAAAAGTAATTAACACTTCAAAAAACTGGGGAAGTATTGAAAATACAATGTATGTAACAGGAGCAACCAAAGCTGAATACCTAAAAAACATCAGAAATTTAATCCCCAATCACTTTCTATTGGTTCCAGGTGTTGGAAAACAAGGTGGAAGTTTAGAAGAGGTTGCAGAAAATGGAATGAACCAAAACTGCGGACTTATTGTTAATTCATCTAGGGAAATTATTTATGCTTCCAATAAAATGGATTTTGATATGATTGCCAAAGAAAAAGCGGAAGAATTGCAACAATTTATGGAGAAAACACTCCAACAACACCAAATAATTTAACTTCTAATTAATGTCTTTTTGAAAAAAATGGACTATATTTAACCTTTGAAACCAAAAAAATAATGTATTATGAAACAGTTAGTCTTAATTTTAACTATATGTTTTTCAACATATTCTTTTTCTCAAGTAGTGTTAACAAAAAAAAGTCATGGTTTGGCTACCGGCACTAAAAATGATATGAAAATCATCGAATATATAGAGCCAGGCATATCAGGCAAAGGAATTGTTTGGGATTTTACAAAAATTGTAGAAAAAGCAAATTTTACTGGAAGCTTAGATGAAACCTATGTGGTACCTAATGCCCCAGCCATCTTTACCCAATCTAATGTAGCCTTGGAAGAGTTTAATAATAAATTCATCTTCAATGTTACCGAAACAGGAATTGAACAGGAAGGTTATATATCTTCAAATGGAAAAACATATCTGAAATACAGCAAAGCATTTGTAAAAATGCAATATCCCTTTACTTATGGCAATTCATTTTCAGGTGAATGCGAAGCTGATTTTTATAATGATAACGTAAAAGGCAGTGGATTTAAAGGCACTTATGAAGTTAGTGCAGATGGATTGGGAACATTATTATTCCCTAATGGAGTAAGCTATAAAAATGTGCTGAGAGTAAAAGAAGTTAAAAAAAGCAAATACAACCAATCAAACACTGTATCAGAAGATGTTACATACAGATGGTACATTCAACAACACAGATACCCTGTTTTGGTTGTTATCAAAAGCGGCATTTCAGGCAGCAATAATTCAACAACATTAGCAGCCTATAATCCTTCCATCTTAATTCCTGCAGAAAAACAGACCAAATCTTCTTCTGTAAGAATTTCATCTGTATTTCCGAATCCTGCCAGCGATGTTGTAACAATTGCTATGCAATCTGAGACTGAAGGAACGGCAACTATTTCGCTATATGATGCTTCAGGAAAACTTCTGAGAGCATTAAACCCAGTAGGTTTAAATGTAGGCGCTCAGGAAATAAAACTTTCTGTAGGCGATTGGAATTTGGCCAAAGGGGTTTATTACCTTAAACTGATGGTTGATAGCAATGAATTCACCGAAAAAATAGAGATACAATAGCACTTTGAAATAATAAAACTTTTATATTGGTCCCGGCAAATAAACCTGCCGGGATTTTTTTTACCCTAAACCAAAAACAATATGAAAGAAGCTTTTTATCAATTCATTTGGCAATATCGTTTATACTACCCCATTGCTTATGTTGCATCAACGGGTGAAACAGTTGAAATAATAGATCCGGGAAAAATCAATCATGATTCGGGTCCCGACTTCATTAATGCCAAAATAAAAATCAACAATCAATTGTGGGCGGGAAACATTGAGATCCATGAAAAATCGGGAGATTGGTATAAACATCAACATGATAGAGATATTGCTTATGACAATGTAATCCTTCATGTAGTAAAGTACTATGATATTCCAGTATTTCGAAAGAGCAGAATAATGATCCCCTCAATAGTAATTCAATATTCTCCAATGCTTGAAAGCACCTATGAGCAACTGATACAAGATCAACAAAAACAAATTTGCAAAATAAAATTATCAAAATGTGACACCATTTACAAGACCCAATTATTTGAAAAATTAGCGATGGAACGCTTTCATGAAAAGTCGCAATACTTTAAAAACATCCTAAGAATCAATAAACATCATTGGGAAGAATCGCTGTATCAGTTTATGTTTAAATGTGCTGGTTTAGGAAAAAACGCCATTGCCTTTGAATTACTATCTAAAAACATACCATACACTATTGTGCTCAAGCATGTTGATAATACTTTAGAAACAGAAGCATTGCTATTAGGAACTGCTGGTTTTTTAAACGATTTGATGGGCGATGAATATTACATGAAACTAAAAAAAGAATACTTGCATATGAAAACCAAGTACCAACTAAAGGAATTGGACAAAAGTATATGGAAATTTATGAGAATGCGTCCTTCCAACTTTCCCGGTATAAGATTGGCACAACTATCAAGTATTCTTAAGCATATAAGAGGGTTTATTCAATATATAAACACCTATACAAATATAAAACAATGGCATCAGTTGCTTTATGCAACTACTTCAGAGTATTGGAACAATCATTATCACTTAAATAAAGATTCTAAATTACGAGCCAAACCTACCAGTGAAGTGTTTATCAGCTTGATGATCACAAATTTTCTGTTACCTGTAATTTGGGCTTGGGCAGATGAAAGTGGGAAACCCGAATTAAAAGTATCTATACTGCAACAAATAGCAGAAATTAAAGCAGAAGACAATAAGATAATCAGAAAATATAAGCAACATGGTTTAATAGCTAATAATGTAATTGAAAGTCAAGCCATTTTGCAATTAAACCATCAATACTGTGAGAAAAACGAGTGCTTAAAATGCGTATTTGGGTATATTTTATTCTCTAATGTGAATAAAGCGGAAGACAGTAAAAAAGAATATTAGAAAAACATTGTGTTATTAAAAAAAATAAATAATTTTGCACTTCTTTAAAGAAAAGTAAAAATTAATTAAAATATTACACGAGCAATGCATTTAACTTCGGAAGTAAAGACAGGATTGTTTGCACAGTATGGTAAAGGAGCTACCAATACAGGAGCACCTGAGTCACAGGTAGCCTTGTTTACCGCTAGAATAACTGAACTAACAGAGCATTTAAAAGTCCACAAAAAGGATTTTAGCACCCAACGCTCATTATTAAAGTTAGTAGGTAAAAGACGGCGCTTATTAGATTATTTAAAAGACGTTAACATAGATCGTTACCGTTCAATAATCAAAGATTTGAACCTGCGTAAGTAACAAAAAGGCAATTAAAAATTGCCTTTTTTTTTAACATAAAACCAAAATTAATATGCAAGCACCATTCAAGAAGATAATAGATTTAGGCGATGGCAGAACCATTGAATTAGAAACAGGAAAACTAGCGAAACAAGCTGATGGCTCTGTAGTATTAAAAATGGGCAAAACAATGCTGTTGGCAACGGTGGTATGCGCAAAAGATGCGAAAGAGGACGTTGATTTCATGCCTTTGTCAGTTGAATATAAAGAAAAATTTTCTGCATTGGGAAGATTTCCTGGTGGCTTTATGAAAAGAGAAGCTAAAGCATCTGATTACGAAATTTTGATTTCTCGTTTGGTGGATAGAGCTTTAAGGCCATTGTTTCCAGAAGATTTTCATGCAGAAGTATTTGTAAATATAAATTTAATATCAGCTGATAAGGAAATTATACCTGATGCACTTGCAGGATTAGCAGCTTCAGCAGCACTTGCGGTATCAGACATTCCATTTAACGGTCCTATTTCGGAAGTAAGAGTAGCTCGTATTAATGGTAAATTTGTTATCAATCCGACCTTTGCACAATTAAAAACTTCGGATATTGATATGGTAATTGGAGCTACGTACGACAATATTTTGATGGTTGAAGGCGAGCTTAGTGAAGTATCAGAAAATGATATGTTAGAAGCCATAAAATTTGCGCACGAAGAAATTAAAAAACATTGTAAAGCACAGATGGAATTAACCGAAATGGTTGGTAAAACTGTAAAACGCAGCTATTGTCACGAAACTAATGATGAAACATTGCGTGTGGCAATACGCACTGCTTGCTACGATAAAATATACTCAATTGCTAAATCGGCCAAACCAAAGCACGAACGCTCTGAAGGCTTTGAATCAGTATTGAAAGAATTTATTGCCACATTATCGGAAGAAGAACAAAAAGAAAAAATGTTCTTAATTAAAAAATACTACCACGACGTTGAAAAAGAAGCCATGAGAAACATGATTCTTAACGAAGGTATACGTTTGGATGGTAGAAAGACAAATGAAATCAGACCTATCTGGTGCGAAATAGATTACTTGCCCGCAGCACATGGTTCATCAATATTTACGAGAGGTGAAACCCAATCGTTAACAACTGTTACTCTTGGAACAAAATTAGATGAAAAGTCTATTGATGAAGTAATGTTCAAAGGAACAGAAAAATTCTTACTCCATTATAATTTCCCTCCTTTTGCCACAGGAGAAGCAAAACCATACAGAGGAACAGGTAGAAGAGAAATAGGACATGGAAATTTGGCGCACAGAGCTCTAAAACGTATGCTACCTGAAGGAGCTGATAATCCATATACTATTCGTATAGTATCAGATATTTTAGAATCAAACGGATCATCATCAATGGCCACTGTTTGTGCGGGAACACTTGCATTAATGGATGCAGGAGTTAAATTAAAAAAACCTGTATCGGGTATTGCAATGGGACTTATATCTACTGCAAAAGCAGAAAAATATGCTGTGCTTTCAGATATATTAGGAGATGAGGATCATTTAGGTGACATGGATTTTAAGGTTACAGGAACCAAAGATGGTATTACTGCAACCCAAATGGATATAAAGATAGATGGCTTATCGTACGAAATTTTAGCTTCGGCGCTGCAACAAGCAAAAGAAGGTCGCTTACACATATTAAGCAAACTTACCGATACCATAGCAGAACCCAGACCCGAGAACAAACCTCATGCTCCAAGAATTGAACAATTTTCTGTTCCCCGCGAATCTATTGGTGCAATCATTGGTCCTGGTGGAAAAGTTATTCAGGAAATACAACGTGAAAGCGGTGCTACTGTAGTGATTGAAGAAGTCAACGAACAAGGCATCGTAACTATTTATGCTGATAATGGAGATTCATTATTAGCCGCTAAAGCCAGAATAAAAGGAATCGTTTCTGTACCAGACATAGGCGAAGTATATGAAGGCAAAGTAAAATCAATTGTTCAGTTCGGCGCATTTGTTGAGTTTTTACCTGGAAAAGAAGCCTTGCTTCACATATCTGAAATTGAATGGAAACGTTTAGAAAAAGTTGAAGATGCACTAAAAGTGGGTCAAATCATTCAGGTGAAACTTATTGATGTAGATAAAAAAACCGGAAAATATAAGCTTTCAAGAAAAGCATTATTGCCGAAACCTGAAAGCAATCAACCCGAAAAGCCACAACAATCTGAATAAGAACAGATTATACAATTAATTGACTCAATATAAAATATCAAAGTAGGTAAATATTCATCTTAATTCGTTTATTTCTTTGATATTTTTTTGTTTTAACAAAAAGTCTTTTTATGTTTGTGTATAATAAATATATTGAACAAAAAACATTAATATAAAGCATTAATTAACATAAATCAAATTCCCATAGTACTATGAAAAAAGTTAGAATATCGTTGATGACCTTGGTTGCGTTTACATTAGTAATCAGCAGTTGCGGTGGCTTGAAAAAAATGAAAGATAAAGCTGCCGAAGTAAAGTATGAAGTAAAACCTAGTCCGGTTGAACTACACAAAGGCGAAGTAGCTGTAGCCATTACAGGTAAATTTCCGCCCAAATACTTTAACAAAAAAGCCGTAATGACGCTTACCCCAGTATTGAAATATGCTAATGGAGAAACTGCATTTGTTCCTACAATGATTCAAGGCGAAGGTGTTGAAGGCAACAATAAGGCCATCAAATATGCTGAAGGCGGTAGCTTTTCGTATAATGATAAAATTGCCTATAGCGCTGATATGATGCGTTCTGAGTTGGTTTTAAGAGCTTCTATTCAAGTAAAGAAAAAAGTATTAGAATTAGGTGAAGTAAAAATTGCTGATGGTGTGGTAACCACTCCTAACTTATTAGCTAAAACTCCAAAAGCTATTTATGTACCAGATCAGTTCCAAAGAATTATTCTTTCTACCAAAGAAGCTGAAATACTTTATTTAATCAACAAAGCTGATGTTCGTCCTGCTGAATTGAAAAAAGATGAAATCAAAGCAATCAATGATTATATCAAATCAGTTAAGGCAGACCCAAGAAAAGAATTGAAAGGTTTAGAAATTTCTGCTTATGCTTCACCTGATGGCGAACTTGATTTGAATTCAAAACTTGCTGAAAGCCGTCAAAAATCAGCTACCAGCTATCTTGAAAAAGAAATGAAGAAAAACAAAGTTGAAAAAGGAACTGCTGAAGATTTCTTATCTGTTGTTGTAACACCTGAAGATTGGGATGGTTTCAAAAAATTAATGGAAGTTTCTGACATTCAAGATAAAGATTTAATCTTACGCGTTCTTTCTATGTACAGCGATCCTATCGTTCGTGAGAGAGAAATCAAAAACATTTCAAAAACTTACAATGAAATTGCAGACAAAATTCTTCCTGCTTTACGTCGTTCTAAATTAATCGTTAAAACCAATAACATTGGTTATTCTGACGAAGAATTTATCTCTATCATCAACACCAATGTTGATAGCTTAAAAACAGTTGAAGAATATTTATATGCTGCTAAATTGGCGCAAGACAACAATAAAAAAGTTGAAGTGTACAAAGCTGCTGCTGTTAAATTCCCTGCTGATTTCCGTTGCAATAACAATTTAGGCTTTACCTATATTGCCATGAATCAGGTTGCTGATGCAAGAGCTGCTTTTGAAGCTGCAAAAACAATTATTGATAATGACATTGTTAAAAATAACTTAGGTGCTTGTTCTTTATTAGAAGGCGACGTTGTTAAAGCTGAAGAAATGTTTACTGCTGCTTTAGGTGCTGGTGCTGATGTTAGCTACAATTTAGGTATCATCAATGTTATCAATGCTAATTATACCGAAGCTGTAAATTATTTTGGCGCTTCTAACGAATACAATGGCGCTCTTGCTAAATTATTAGCAGGACAATTAGATGCTGCTAAAGCTACTATTGATGGTTGCAATGAAGATGTTGCTATGGTTTATTACCTTAAAGCTGTTATTGGTGCAAGACAAGCTAATTTAGAATATGCTTGGCAAAATCTTAGAACTGCTATCGGTCGCGATGCCAGCTTAAAAGAATATGCTAAGAAAGATGTTGAATTCTTGAAATTCTTCAATGATGATACTTTCAAATCAATTGTTCAATAATAATTGATGATGATAAATATAAAAAAAACCGCTGCAAGCAGCGGTTTTTTTTATTTAATACCAGCTATCTTCTGCAATATATCCCATAACACAATGCCCATTGAAACCGAAACATTAAAAGAATGCTTGGTGCCATATTGCGGGATTTCAATACAATTATCACAAATATTTATCACTTCCTGCTGAACCCCTTCCACTTCATTCCCAAATACCAATGCATATTTTTCATCTTTTGAAGGTGTAAAATCCGGCAACATCATCGAATTGGCTACTTGCTCTATAGCAATAATTCTAAATTGATCTTTTCTTAATTCTTCTATGGCATCCATAGTACTAGCATGATATTTCCAGTTAATTGATAATTCAGCACCTAAAGCTGTTTTATGAATTTCTTTATTGGGCGGGCTTGCTGTTATTCCACACAAATAAAGCGAATGAATACACAATGCATCGGCCGTTCGAAATGCTGAACCTATATTGTGGGTACTCCTGATATTGTCTAACACCATCACAATATTATTCTTTTTAATCGATTGGAATTCTTGAAGGCTTTTCCTTCCCAATTCATCCATTGACAGTTTTCTCATCAGTCGTTCACCCCATGAGTTTTATGTGATCCATCGCAAAATGGTTTGTTTTTTGAAGCGCCACAGCGACAAAGATACACTTCATCAACTACATCAATAAGCTTACCATCAGTGCCTTTTAATGTAAAATTGCCTTTAACATGTAAAGGACCATTTTTTATGATAATAAATTCAGTCTTCGATTTTTCCATAAAATTATTTTTCACTCGTAAAACCAGCCTTCCTATGAGTTCCATCACAAAAAGGCATATTATTTGAAACGCCACAACGGCAAAAAGATGTCATTGACATTGACTTTAACTTATTCCCTGTTGAACCTATAATAGTAAAATTACCCTGTACCACATAGGGGCCATCCTTCATTACCTGCACCATAACAGGGGTATCGGTTTGAGATTTTTCATAACTCAATGCTTGCGATATCTTTTCGTCATTCAAATTTTCTAAGAGCTTATTCTTCTCAGAATCATTCCACCTGTATGTTAAAGCATCGGTTGGACATTTATTAATAATCTCAATGATCCTATCTGTAGGAGCACCATCCATATTTACCCATGGCCGATTGCGAGGATTGAAAACTTCTATCAATTCACGATAACATGTTGTAGCATGTATGCATTTTGAAGGTTGCCAAAATACGGTAATCTCACCATTTGTATAATCCCTGTCATTAGAATCCATTGCCATATAAAATATACTATTAAATAATGAAAACAAAAATAGAAATAATTAGTTTTACACAAGGAACATTTTTCATAAACAATATCACGAAAATTATTAATAATGAAAATACATACAATTATACTTAACATTCTCTGTTATATTCTTGCCTCTAATTCTGCATTTGCTCAAGATCCACAAGAAGTTCTCAATAATATGATAACTGCTTCTGCAAAAGTGAGAACATTGCGATTAGATATGTATATGAATGAAAGAATTAAAGATAAAAACATTGAAAAAACCACCCAATTCAAAATTCAATACCAACCCTACAAAGTATACTTTAAGCAAAAATATATGGGGCTACAATTAGAAGGTTGGTATGAGGAAGGAAAAAACAAGAACTTGGCTAATGTTTCTACCATTGGCTTTCCTTGGCTGAACATGAATCTCGATTTGAATGGAAGTAAAATGAGAGATTACCACCATCACACCATTAAAGAAGCCGGATTTAATTATTTTATTGATTTGATAAAACATCAAATGGATAAATACCCGAACGAATTCAATAAAATGCTTAGCTATCAGGGGAAAGCAAAACGAAATAACAAAGATTGCATCAAATTAATTATTAACAACCCGCATTTTAAGATGATATACTATAAAGTGCTCAAGAATGAAACATTACCTACTATAGCAAAAAAATTACACGTTAATGATTACATGATCTTAGAGCGAAATGAAAAATTAACAGGATACGATGATGTGAAAGAAGGTCAAGTTATTATGGTGCCCACTGTTTATTGCAAAAAAATTGAGTTGTATATTGATATAAAAAGCAATTTACCTATTAGTATTATAACTTACGATGATTTAGGATTTTATGCTGAATACTCATTTCTGGAAACAATAGTAAATCCAATATTCAAGGACGACGAATTTTTGAAAAAATAAATTATTTTTTTTTCTAACACCTCGTTTTTTAGTTGTTGAAAAATATACTTTAAAATTATCACAGGTATTTTTTTTTACCTGAATAAATGAGTTAATTTCATTGCTTCATTACGAATAAAAACTTATAAATGAAATTTCGTATCCATCAGCTACATCTGAAAGAGCCGGGCAGTAAAAATCAGGATCTGAGTTTGCAAATCTTGCAATTAATGCCGCAGGTAGTTTTTTATATGGATATGAATGAACGGATTTATTTCATTAGCAATCATTGTTACGAAGTATTTCAATACGATGCAAATGAAATATTACTTAAAGATATTGTTCATATAGAAAACTTACTATCTGTTAGAGAGTTTTTACGAAACATTCGCAGAAACCAAGTCAATACCAATCTCAATATTTCATTAACTGATAGAAATAACAACACAATTCCGGTATTATTCTCTGCCAGCTATGTTTTCAACGATGAAATGAAAGGTTTTATATGTACCGCTGCTGATAATAAAAGTCAGGCTAATACAATTGAGCATTTAGAAGCGGCTAATAATGCCAAATCGAAATTTTTGTCCATTATTGCGCACGATTTAAAAAGCCCGTTTAACAGCATCGTTGGATTTTCAAATCTACTTTTAAACCAGTGCGATTTGAGTAATACAGTAAAAACCAAAGAATATGTTAGGTATATTTCAGAATCGTCACAAAATGCACATGACCTGTTAGAAAATTTATTAGAATGGGCGCGGGCACATTCAGGCAGAATAAATTATCAGCCCAATATGTTCAGCTTGCATATGATTGTGTTTGAGATTTTAGCTCTGCTTACCAATACAGCACACAAAAAAAACATACATATTAATGTATTCGGCATTCAAAATCTAATGGTTTTTGCTGACAAAAACATGGTAAGAACCATTCTCAGAAATCTCTTATCCAATGCCATTAAGTATTCACATAAAGGCTCAGGTATAGAAATACGGGGCTTTGAAACAGAAAATAGCACCTCCATTACGGTAAAAGATAGTGGTATTGGCATATCAGAAGAAAGAATCAGTAAGTTGTTTCAGATGGACGAAATAATTTCCATGCCCGGTACTGAGAAAGAGGGTGGAACCGGATTGGGTCTGCTGTTAACTCATGAATTTGCACTCATCAATAGAGGAGATATAAAAGTAAACAGTAAAATTGGAGAAGGAAGTGAATTTACACTTACCCTTCCCAAGTTTATGACACCTTAAGACAATCGCTGGTTTACTTTTTCCCAATTGATAATATCCCAAAAAGCATTTACGTAATCCATTCTGCGGTTTTGATAATCGATGTAATAGGCATGCTCCCATACATCGCAAGTTAGAATGGGTTTCATTCCTTTTTTCATGGGATTACCTGCATTGGATTCCTGCACGATTTCTAATTTGCCACTCTGATTGATTACCAACCAAGCCCAACCTGATCCGAATAAAGTGATGGCAGCTTTATTGAATTTATCTTTAAACTCCGCCACCGAACCAAAATCAGCAATTATAAGCTGTTCAATTTTACCAGAAAGTTTTTGTGATGCCTGAGGTGCAAAAGACTCAAAATAAAAAGTATGATTCCAAATTTGAGCCGCATTATTAAAAACAGCAGCATCAGATTCCAGAACTATCTGTTCCAGACTCATATTTTCAAATTTAGTACCCGGAATAAGCAGGTTTAAATTGTTTACATAAGTTTGATGGTGTTTACCATAATGAAACTCCAATGTTTTCGCAGAAATAACTGGATTCAGCGCATCGGGTTGATAGGGTAATTTAGGTAATTCAAAAGCCATAGTATTATTTATTATTGATTCAGGTCAAATGTAAATTGAAAAATTGGAAAAACAAAAAAGGCTGTCAGAAAATTGACAGCCTCCATAAGGAAAAATCAAAATAAAAACACACTAAAGCTTAAATCTTCGTCCCACTTCATCCCAATTAATTACATTGAGCGATAGAGGAAATCTATCGCTTAATCCGGGTTATAATAATTATAATTCAGAAACTGCATATAATGGATGTACTTGAATAGTGTCAAAAGTTGCAAAATTCTCTAATGAAATACGAACGCCAAAACGAGATTGCTTTTCTTTCATAAATTGATGTAAACTTTGCATTGAGCCTCTTGTGCCAGATTTTACTTCTATTGGAATTATCTCATTATTTTTTTGAATAAGATAATCAATTTCAGCATTTGCTCCAACTTTTTCCCTTTGCCAATAATACAAGGTAAATGGATTGTAAGCTGATGATGATTTAATAAGTTCCAAACCAACAAATAATTCGGCTACGTTTCCTTTATTAATAACATTATAGTCATTCGTTACAAATTGCTCCGATAAATCTAAATTATTTAATTGTTGAAATATGCCAGTATCTAACAATAACATTTTCTCTTTTTGCGGATTGCTTTCAACTCCCAGCGGAATGCCGTTTGCCGATGAATGGATTACCGGAATTACCAAACCTGCCATTACAAGTAATTGCAACGCTTCTTTTACATGCCGATTACTATATTCAATACCCGCTTTTGAATACATAAATTTACTCCCCATTTGCTGAATTACTGATTTAAAAACCTGATTAATTCTCACTGTTGGGACTTTTTTTGCATATTTACTAAAATCATCTTGAAATGAAAAAATTAAATCATTCAAAATATTTTTACATCTGAGGAGATCTTTATTCTGAACATAATCAACAACCACTTCCGGCATTCCGCCAATAATTAGAAACAGTTTAAGTAATTTATTTAATTTTTCGTGAACAGGTAATGATAATGGTTTTTCATACGATGCATTTTTCTTTGCATCCAAAATCATTACTTCTCCAATAGCAGTTAAAAACTCATTAAAAGAAAGTGGATATAAAAATAATGATCGAATTCGACCTACACCAAAAGATGGCAAATCTTTTAACGCAAATTCCAGTAACGAACCCGCTGCTATTACATGTAAATCATTATACTGTTCATAAAAATAACGTAATAATGAAATTGCCTGAGGGCAAAACTGAATTTCATCAAGGAAAAGTAAAGTTCTACTAGGTATGATAGGTATATTATGAATGAGTGATAAACTACTACACAGCTCTTTTACTGTGTAATTTTGTTCAAATAATTTACGGGAATTTATATCGATCTCGAAATTTATCTCAAGATAGTAATCGAATTTTTTTGAATATTCTCTAACACAAGAAGACTTTCCAACCTGACGCGCTCCTCTAATAAGCAATGGTTTTTTTTTCGACTCTTTTCCCCATTCTTCTAAATCACTATCTATTAACCTTTTAATATACATATTGTTGTTTTATATACGCAAATATAATAAATAAATGTCGTAATATATACCCATAAGTGATTGTATAATGATATTTATAATACCCAAAAAAGCAGACCTTCTTTATCTGCTATCCGAGTGTAATAAAAAAA
>JAIFLP010000165.1 GCA_020049015.1 Bacteroidota bacterium
CCTAATTCAGGATATTCGAGTACCTCAACCTTTTTAATATTTTCTTGAGCTAATATGGCAGCTGGGCCACCTATACTTCCTAAATAAAACCCGCCATATTTTTTACAGGCATCGGTTACATCCTTACTCCTATTGCCTTTTGCAATCATGATCATGCTTCCGCCAAGCGACTGCAATAAATCTACATACGAATCCATGCGACCTGCAGTAGTGGGTCCAAAAGAACCTGAAGGCATTCCGGCTGGTGTTTTAGCAGGACCAGCATAATAAATAGGATGATTTTTTAAATACTCAGGAATGCCTTTACCGCTATCAATTCGCTCTTTTAATTTAGCGTGAGCAATATCTCTTCCTACAACAATGGTTCCTGTTAATGACAAACGGGTGGCTACAGGGTATTGTGATAATTCCTTTAAAATATCCTGCATGGGTTTATTTAAATCGATTTTCACAACCTTGCCTTCACCTTTTTTACGCCATTCTTCAGGTATAAAGCGGGCTGGATTGGATTCCAATTTCTCAATCCAAATTCCTTCTTTGTTTATCTTGGCTTTAATATTGCGATCGGCTGAACATGAAACGCCCATGCCCACAGGACAAGAAGCACCGTGGCGGGGTAAACGAATAATACGAACATCATGAGCATAATACTTACCCCCAAATTGAGCGCCCATGCCAAAATCTCGGGCTGCCTTTAAAATCCTCTTTTCCAATTCAACATCTCGAAAAGCTTGTCCTAATTCATTCCCCGAAGTAGGCAAATTATCATAGTATTTTGCAGATGCCAGTTTTACCGCTTTCAAATTGGCTTCAGCAGATGTTCCACCAATTACAAAAGCCAAGTGATAGGGTGGACAAGCCGCAGTACCAAGAGTTTTAAGCTTCTCTATCAAAAACTTTTCTAAGCTCACTGGATTTAGTAATGCTTTTGTTTCCTGATAAAGATATGTTTTATTGGCTGAACCCCCACCTTTAGCTATACAAAGAAATTTATATTCATTTCCATCGGTAGCGTATATATCAATTTGGGCAGGAAGATTGGTTCCTGAGTTTTTTTCTTCATACATATCTAAGGCTACAGTCTGCGAATAGCGTAAGTTTTCTTCGGTATAGGTTTTATAAATACCTTTCGATATAGCTTCAGCATCTCCGCCTCCAGTATAAACATTCTGACCTTTCTTTCCCATTACAATTGCTGTTCCCGTATCTTGGCAAAAAGGCAATTTACCCAATGCGGATACCTCAGCATTGCGCAACATGGCTAATGCAACATATTTATCATTTTCGCTCGCTTCGGGATCTGAAAGAATGTCAGCAACCATCTGATGATGCTCTGCCCTCAGAAAAAATGAACAATCCTTAAACGCAGCATTGGCCAATAATGAAAGAGCCTCTGGTGCAACTTTTAAAATTTCTGTTCCTTCAAATTGAGTGGTAGATACAAATTCTTTGCTAAGCAAATAGTATTCCGTCTTATCCTTCCCTAGCGGAAATGGTTCCTGATAGTTGAACGCTGGTGTTGGCATAATATATTAAGTTTTAAAATTCCTTAATTAACTAGATTCGCAAAAATAGCTAAATCCCATTAAAAAACAGAATTTTAAAGGCAAAATGATACTACAAATGTTGTGAAACAGAAGAAAATAAGTATCAAACGCTAGGCCTAAACATAGTTAATAGCCTATGGGTGTATAAAACAGATGGGTAAAAAATGGCACTCCCTTCTTGGACTGAAAAATACCTATTCCAGAAAACTCATAATCGCCTTCCATATTTTTTCGGTGACCCGGACTGTTAATCCAGCCCTGAACAAGTTCTTTGGCGCTGCTATACCCATAGGCTACATTTTCGGCAGTTGCCCCCAATCCTATTGTCTTTTCAATTTTTTTTACTCTTTTTTTAAAGCCTCCATGACCAAAGGACACTTTTCCTAATGCCATATCCCTACTATGTTTCTGAGCAATTTGCGAAAGCATAGCATTATTAATCAATGGTTTTAACCCTTTAGACTGACGGTATATATTCACTTCATTGAGTATTTCTTCTTCAAATGAAAGACCTTGAGCATTCAAAGACAATGCAGAAGTAAATAAAACTAAAATTATAGCTTTTAAAAATTTTGGAAGCATAATACACTATAAATTATTAAATTCTTCATCAACACTATTATTATCTGCGGATGGATTACTTTCATGCTGCCTATAATCTGGTCTGTCATCATCCATTCTTCTACCAGAACGATTTTGCTTGGCCTTTCGATAATAATTGATAAAGCCATTTATCAAACGTTTACAAATGGTAAGCTGTTCAATATGCTGATTTAATTCATCTTCAGAAATATATGATTGGTCGAAAGCCAAATATAAACAAGACTCAAGTTCGTATAACAAACCCCTGCCTCGAAATAAAACCTCAAGTGTATCATTGGGATTTTGCAAACCTGTGGCTTCCGCTACGCTGGAAGGAACAGCTATAGCAACTTTTCGGATAATAATTCCCAAACCATTCGCATCATCTGATGGAAATAATTTTGTTGTGCTATACATTTGATTGGCTAGTTTGCGAGCCTCTTTCCAAACATCAAGATCGACATAATTTGTGAACCGTCTCATAATCTCCAATTTTAAGTGTATCGAATATTACTAATCTGATTATAGTATTTAATTCACTAATATAATTATAAAATTACTTACCGCCAAATTGCATTAAGTATGCTTTAACAAAAGCCGCCAAATTGCCATCAAGTATATCGTTCACATTTGAGGTCTCAAAATTGGTTCTATGGTCTTTAATCATTTTATAAGGATGCAAAACATAACTTCTGATTTGTGATCCCCACTCGATTTTCATTTTCTGCCCCTCCAATTCTGCAATTTTGTCATTTTTCTTTTGTATTTCTATTTCATACAATTGCGATTTAAGCAGCCTCATGGCATTTTCCTTATTCTGTAATTGAGAGCGACTCTCCTGATTTTCAATAACAATTCCGGATGGTTGGTGGCGCAATCTTACCGCCGTTTCAACTTTGTTTACATTTTGTCCGCCTGCTCCACTCGCCCTATATGTTTCCCATGTAATATCGGCAGGATTCACCAATATTTCAATATTATCGTCAACCAATGGCGTTACTGCTACAGAACTAAATGAAGTATGCCTTTTTGCATTGGCATCAAAAGGCGATATGCGAACCAGGCGATGTACTCCCGACTCGCTCTTTAAGAAGCCGTAAGCATAATCGCCTTCCAATTGCAGGGTAACTGATTTAATACCCGCATCATCACCCTTCAGAAAATCTAACTCTCTAACCTTATAATTATTTATTTCGCCATACCGAATATACATACGCATAAGCATTTCAGCCCAATCTTGACTTTCGGTACCACCTGCTCCAGCATTAATTTTAAGAATGGCTCCCAGTTTGTCCTCCTCATTGCGGAGCATATTTTTAAATTCAATTGCTTCCAATTTTTGAACTGCCTCATCAAAAGACACTTGCAATTCATCTTCAGAAACCTCCTGCTCTTTAAAAAAATCGTACACAACATGAACATCATCAATTGCTGACAGGGCCTTATTGTACATGATTACCCAATCTTTTAAGGAAGCAACCAACTTCAAATGTTTTTCTGCGGCTTTGGGATCGTCCCAAAAATTGGGCGATTGAGTTTTTTGTTCCTCTTCCTCTACTTGAATTCTTTTACTGTCGATGTCAAAGATGCCTCCTTAGCGCTTCTTCACGCTCCCTGAGGTCTTTTAAATGATCTGGTAATACCATATATCTTATTTTTGATGTGCAAAGATATGACAAATATTTAATTGTTGCTAAGTTGCTATGTTGCTAAGTTGCTATGAATAATAACAAATTAGCAACATAGAAAGTGAATACCTATTCAAACATTATTCGATATACTGCTCTATCATTAACATTTGAGATCTTTATTAGATACAATCCATTAGAAAGATTTTCTTGATTCTTCGAAATGGGTATTTCATTCAATCCTTGTATGATACTATATTCACGAACTGATACTTTTCTACCCGAAACATCAATAATATCTATAGTGATTTGTTGATTGCTTTCAGAATAAAAATAAACCTTAACTTCCGCATCAGATATGGTAGGATACACTTGAATATCATGTTGCAATTTAGATTTGGTCAAATCAACACTAGATTTCAAGCGATTGTCCTCCAAATTAGAAACAGAACTGCTGTATGGCCCTTCTTTAATTTTTAAAATACCGGGTGAACATAATTTATCGCCTGCAAATTTTACGCCCAAACGGTAATAATATGCATTATCTTTTGCATCCACTGAATTATCGCGTTTGTTTAATCCACTCAAGCTGGCCGATATTGAATCTATTGCTATCAAATTGGTGCGGGAACTACCGCGATACAAATAATAAGTTAAGAAAGGTAATAATTGTCCTTCTATTTCATATCTGTCCCATCTGAATTGTACCAATCGGGTTACTTCATTACCGTTCCACTGCAGCATCATGGTTTTATGATAGGGAGAAGCATTTGAGACATTTCCGCAAGAATCAACTGCAATTAATTTGTATAAATATTGACGCTCACTAGGACGTGAAGAAGTATCAACACATACACTAAGCGAATTAAAAGGAACCGTCGCAATGGTATCATATGAAGCTGCTAAAAATAATTTTTCTCTTAATACTTTATATTCTTTAATTCCTTGTCCCATATTTCGTTCCCATACCACCATATTTCTTTCTGAATCAGGATCAATAGTAACAATACAAATATTTGGAGTTGTAAGCGGTTTTGCTTGCAATACCGTTGCGGAGGCAATGGTTTTACAACCACCACCATCAACCAAAGTTAACACGTATGTTCCTGCAGCAACTCCAATAATGTCTCCGTTTTTTACTCCATTGGACCAAGTATAATTATATGGCTGAGTACCGCCGGTAACAGTTGTATACACTGCACCTCCACTATTCCCGCACGACCCATTCTTTAGAGAATCTATAACAATAACTGGCGCTGCAGAATTTTGAACTATAGCAGAATACTGCTTTTTACAATTATTGTCATCTGTAATTTGAAGCTCATACTTTCCTGCTTGCAATGCGGTTATATTTGATGTTATAGCCCCATTAGACCAATTATACTTATAGGGCTCAAAACCACCTTTTGCCAGTGTATTAATAGAGCCATTATTGCTATTGCAAGAAGCATTATTAACATAAAAATCAACTTCAACAGGATTTGGTGCAGTAACAGCAAACTCCTTGAAAACACTGCATTTAGATGAATCTGTAACGGTAAGAGTATAGAAACCTCTGGCCAAGCCAAATACATTTTGAGCAGAAGAACCATTTGACCAGGCAAAGGTATAGGGTGTAACACCTCCTGTAACCGCAATTTCTATAGCGCCTGTGCGATCTTCAAAGCAGTTATTCCCTGTAATTTTAATAATATCTACTACCGGAGCTCCTATCTCACTAATGGTAACCGAAGAAGTATTGCTAACACCTTCTGCATCATATACGGTAAGATAATAAATACCCGGTTTTAAATCTGATGCTGTATTGGTTTCGCTTCCATTGGTCCAAGAGAATTTATAAGGAGCATTACCTCCGGTAACAGTAGCAATGGCTTGTCCGTCTGACTTCCCGCATGCTGCATCAAAAGAGGTTATCTGCACATCCATCATAGACTTAGTTGGGTATTTAATGATTATGTTTCTAATACATCCGGAGTAAGTAGACGCATTTGAATAATTAGTTACACTCAGATTAATGTCTGAATTCTGCTCAATCTGAAACTGACGGCGGCACGCCAAAACATCATTTAAATAAACCTCACCGGTACCATTGTTATATACCATCCTCATTCTATTCCACGTTCCAATACTATATTTAGCCTTACTTTCTTCAATACTACTGTTGTTAAAAAGCATTGAAATAGTTTGATTGGGAGCAAGAATCACACCCATCCATCTCCAATAAGCTCCCATCACCAAAAGAGGGTTTTCAAATGGAGATAATTTATCTACTTTGAATTCAGCACTCACTTCAAATGCATTGATATCAAAATCTTGTATCTCTTTTAACAAAAGCTCTTCCTTACCATACTCACCTTGAAAACATTGACCATAATTGATTGCATCTTGAGCATTAATAATTAATTCTGACTGAATTCCGGTGGTATCTTTAGCATTTTTTGTCAATGGAAAATAGGCAATTACACTGGGATCAAAAACCGGTGTAATTATGGTTGGATAAACTTCTGCATTATAAATTTTCAAATTCTTAAAATAGCCATAGAATACTGAACCATTAGAAAGATTAGATAAAGTAAGAATAAAATCGTTACCGGTATCAAACAGCAAATTGCTTTCTTCATAAATAATCTCCTCGTTAATATACACTTTTAAATTCCCATTTGAATAAATAAAACGAGTAGAATACCATGTTAACTCATCTAGATAAAAATCAGTTTTAAAATATTTATCATTATTCATTAAAATATACACCCTGTTGTTTTCTTCAGGAGTAAAAGTCAAACCCAACCAACGCCAGCCTGGACCCATAACAAAAACTGGGTTATTATAGAGATTCGCTTTATAAACATTAAACTCGGCATAAATAGTAAAAGTATTTCCATTCAATGGTAATAATGGCGTTTGAATCTGCATATTAGAATTATCTCCATTGGTTAAAATTCCTTCATTACTAAAAGTAGCGCCCGTTGAAGTCATGGGCTCATTCTTTGCTGTAACATCATTAAAATCTTTGAACAATGGGTAATCTGCAATAAGAGGATCTGCTGAAGTTTCTGGTATTCCATAATAGATTTTTAAGTCTTTAGTGTATCCTTTATAACCCAATCCATAACCAAAATTGCTAGTAGAAAAATTATAATTGGATCCAGTTACAAACTCAACATTTTTTGTAAAAACCCGTTTATTGTTAAAATATACATCCAAGATTCCGTTTTCATAAGTCATCAATACTTCATGAAATTTATTGAGTTCATAAGGTTCCTCTATAACATCCATGCCATCGTTATTGCTAAGCAATATCAAATTACCTTTTGAATCAATATGCAAACCTAACCAACGGTAATTAGTACCAGCCACCCAAACAGGCATGTGGTCATCAGGTAATTTAGATACACTAAACTGAAATGATATAGAAAAGCTCTTTTCGTCAAAATCCTTAATTATAGGACTTATGACATATTGATCCAAAAAGGCATCATCAAAATATAGAGCTGCGTTTTTAAAAGAAACATTCTTTTGATCCATATCTGCATTTAAAGCTGTATTATCAATCAAATCCGCAGTTAATGGGTAATAAGCCAGTAGCTGTGAGCTCTGAGCCAATAAATTTAGGCCAATCAGCATGATTAAAGATAGCAAAAATAACTTTTTCATATTTATAAAATTTGGATTCTCAGTTAACAAAACAATCATAACGGCAATTTGTTACGAAAAAAACACAATTTAATGAAATTTTATTAATTTAGTGTTAATTTAGTGTTAATTTATTTACAAACATAGACCTAATTAAATTTTGTAAGAAAATCCAATAGCGATAGATGCATAATACCCTTATGAGTATTAACAGATAAATAATCATCCATTGTTACAACATATTTTGGATACTGATCTTTAATCTTCATAAGATTTCCAAATTCGCGATCTATTACACTTACTGAATTAAGCAAATAAGCCGCCTGTATATATACTCTCTCATTATTCCTTTCAGCCACAAAATCAATTTCGTTTTCATCAAGCTTACCAACATATACAGTATATCCAAAACTAATCAAGTGATGAAAAATAACATTTTCAATGATCTTACTAATATCTTCAGTTCTATATCCATTAATGGCATTGCGAATTCCAACATCTTCAAAATATATTTTTTCGCCAATCTCAAATATTTTTTTACCTTTCACATCTGTTCTATGCACTTTAAATGTTATATAAGCATCATTAAGATAGCTAATATAAGAGAGAATAGCTGGAATTGATTTGTTTATTTTTTGCGACTTCAGATATTTAGATATATTTGTTGCAGACATAATATTACCAACATTATCGGCTAAATATTTTATCAGATCTTGTAAAAATTGAACATCTCTAATCTCATAACGTTTTACTACATCTTTAAATAGAATTGTTGCATAAATATTCTTCAAGTAATCTGAAATCACTTCATCATTTTCAGTAAGATGCATTAAATAAGGCAATCCTCCATATTTTATATATCTGTTAACCGTTTCATTAGTTGCTAACAGTTTATTAAATTGACAAAACTCAATAAAATTAAGGCTGTATATTTTAATTTCTATTTGGCGGCCACTCAAGAATGTGGATAATTCACCTGATAACATTTTAGCATTGCTGCCTGTACAATAGATATCAAAACCCTCTGACAATAAGCTTCGCAAGGCTTTTTCAAAACCTATTATCTCTTGTATCTCATCAATAAACAAACAATTTAACCCTTTTGTCTTTTTATCATCAACATATTGTATTAAATCACTATAGTCCTTTATATTATCAAATTCATACTTTTCTTTATCAATAAAAATTATATTGGCTTTTTTATCATTCTGCTTAATTTCATTAATAATTTGGAGTAGAATATAGCTTTTGCCAACCCGTCTCTGACCTACGAGCACTTTTATAAGTTTTTTCCCTATAAAAGGTCTTATTTTATCGAGATAATAACTTCTTTTTATAATCTCACTATTCATAAACTATACTTTATATAAAATACAAAAGTAACACTTTTATTAAATATATTTAATAAA
The DNA here is from genome assembly GCA_020049015.1 of Bacteroidota bacterium. Lineage (GTDB taxonomy): Bacteria > Bacteroidota > Bacteroidia > Bacteroidales > DTGW01 > JAIFLP01. The sequence goes on from JAIFLP010000165.1 coordinate 8,800, forward strand.
AGTAGATATTATTTCATTAAATTAGGAAAAAGTATCACCTGTAAAAAAGAAAACTGATCAATCTTAATCTTTTTTCATATCTTAGCAGCATAACATGATTAAAACAAACATTAAAATGGACAGAAGAAACTTTGTAAAATTAGGCAGCGCAGGATTGGCTGGCTTAGGAATGGCTGAGAACCTCCTAGCTGAGACTTTTTCAAAATTTGCAGGATTGCCAAACCAAACCCTTCCATCCAGCTGGAGCATTAATAATGATGGCACTTTTAATCTTCATAGTGGAAGTATTTCCATTAGTAATTGCTATCCCTTAATTGACGGTATTGCAATAAAACCTTCCGCAACTAAAATTGAAAAAACAGCCCAGGGAGGTATCATTACTTATACTACCTCTTCTGGCACCATCAGCATCGAGCTTTTAAAAAGCAATGCTTCACTTTCCATGAACAGTTCGTTAAATGGTTATGCAACTGCGCCTCATTGGTTTTATCCTATGGGACAAGGAATAATTAGTGGCGCCAACCGCACATTCAAACAAGGTTTGGGATTTGGCGGTCCAAGTGGCTTGTTTCCCTTACAAACACCCCCGTTAAAAAGAGAATCAAGCCAAGATAATGAACAATGGTTGCATGAAAGCTATCTTTGTTCTGGCTTTTTATCTGAAAATCATGAAACTCTTGTAATAGGAACTTACAATCATAAGAATTATCTGCAAAGAAGCTCTGTTTACAACCGTCAATTCAGAAGAGGACTAATTAACAGGCATCTTGAAAAAAATATTATTCATTTTGATTTGGGATACGCATTAGAAGAGGTAAAAGGCCGAAATTCAATTACAATACCAGAAATACATTTCCTTAATGGAAACAATCCACTGGAAACATTCAAGTCTTTTACCCAAAATATTGCACAGCAATATCAAATAACTAAACTCAAGGAACCCAGATATATGTGGTGTTCATGGTATGAGCATGAATCAAGATACAATATTGAAAACTTGAATGATCTGATTGCAGGTTTAAAAACTGTTAACCCCGCATTGCCTATTCAATGTATTCAAATTGATGATGGCTACTGCACTTTAGGAGATTGGTTAATCAATTCCGACAAATTCCCGCAAGGACTAGAGCACATGTTTAAAACCATTACTAATGCTGGTTATCAAGCAGGTATTTGGGTGGGTGCTTTTATGGTAAGTGGTAATAGCAAATTATTTAAAGAGCATCCCGATTGGATGATAAAAAGCCTAGATGGAACTATTCATGTAGAATGGGACAAAGGCGAAGGGCCTGAAAATAAAACCTATGTTTTGGATACCAGCCACCCCGATGCCATGAATTACATCAGGCAAGTTTTCAGACAGTTTAAAAAATGGGGTGTTAGCTATTATAAAACCGATTTTATGGATTGGGGCCTCAAAGATTCAACTTTATATAAACGCCATACTCCCGGAAAAACCAGTGTGGAATATTTTATTGATACCATGAAAACCATCAGAGAAGAAATTGGTCAAGATAGTTTTTGGTTGGCATGTATCTCTCCTTATACACCATTCATAGGATTTGCAGATGCCATGCGAATTTCTAACGATGTTTGGTCATTCAATAAAGGCAGTGCTGGAAATCTTATAGAAGAATCGACTGCTGGCGCATATTTTAATAACATTTTATGGATGAATGATCCAGATACACTATTTCTTAGACATTACAATTCTAAATTTAATGATGCCGAACGCATGTCATTAGCAATATGGGATGCCATGACTTGCAATATGGTAATCACATCTGATCGTTTCCATGTTATCAAACCTGAAATGCTCAACCTTTTCAGATTTATTCAGCCTCCTAAAATACACATGCAACCCGAATTTCCTTACTGGAATAAAAAGAGTAACTATGAGGTTGTTGTAAAAAGACACACGAATGAAAAAAGCTTTGCCGTAATGTTTTTAAATTATAAAGGATCGGAAGAGCCTGTCAACTATAAAATTTCGGACATCCTAGGTATTGACCAAGCCTATTTCTTTGATTGGGAGCCCAGAAAATCTAATGCCCTAGGATTAAAAAATTCAATAGAATTGAACCTAAAACCAAACGAATCGAAACTATTTTACGTAAACATCGAAAATGTGGCACCAAGCGTTAATTTGGGATTATCGGGTTTTGAAATAAAGTATTGAACTTAATAAACGGTCCTTCGACTTCGCTCACGAACCTTGCACTCCGGTGGTTGAGCGGAGTCGAAACCAGCGGAGTCGAAACCAGCGGAGTCGAAATCCAAAATTTTAAAGAACTCATTAAAATGAATAATATGAAAAAGCTTTTATTATTTCTAGTAATTTGGATTTCGATTCAAGCAATATCTCAAACACGTTTGCATCCGGTAACAAAATGGGCATTTGGTCCCTGGTACGGTTCAGGCTGTCCCGCCAATGGTAACTGCGAGTGCGGGAAATCAAAAAATCTAGCTCAGGAATTTTCCTGTCAACTAGAAAAACTCATTGCAAATGATATTCCCATCACGGTATAT
>JAIFLP010000148.1 GCA_020049015.1 Bacteroidota bacterium
ATTGTTGAAAGTGAATTATTAAGTTCAATGCAATTATCCAAATAATTATCATTTACTTAATATGTTTATTAACTTTATCACTATACTTTAAAAGTCGTAGATGTTAATCTTGTAAACTACTTTAATACTGGAAAGCCTAATCTTGTATAGATTATTGTTTACTCCTGCTCTCTTTTAAGACTTGAATCATTTCATTTAATTTTAACAATTCTTGATGCTGTTTCTGAATGATTCTTTTTTGTTGACAAATTTTTAGATGTGTTGATACCCTTACAACTACCTCTTCGTGTAAAAAAGGTTTGATTATATAATCAACCCCGCCTGCATTTAGAGCTCTAACTATATTGCGGGTATCGCTTAAAGCAGTTACAAAAATAACTGGAATCTCATGGAGTTGAGGATCTTTTTTTATCTGACGGCATAATTCAATCCCATCAATTTCTGGCATCATAATATCCAGAATTATCATATCAGGGATTACTTTTTTTGCTATCTCCAAGGCCAATAATCCACTTAGCACGGGTCTGACTTTATACCCAGCATTTTTTAATAAGTCCCCAAGAAGCTTTACATTTTCTGATACATCATCTACTATTAGAATATCAAATGCATCGTCATTATGATAATTGATTTTATCCATGGCTTTACCTCCTATATTTTTAATAAATTTGCTATTGCAAGATAGTCAAATTTGTTTACATAAACAATAATTAATTCAGAAATTTTAGGGTATTGAATCTTAATTATATCAATTTGCTCATTTAGCATATCTATGTCTGCAGATTCTGCTGCATCTATTATTTTTTTTCTAATGAAGATATCCATCTCATGGATGTCTTCTATCTCATCTGTCAAAATACCTGATTTAGGAATAATCGAATTTGTCTTGTTTGGTTCATCGTAATTGTATTCTATTTGCAATATTTTACTTATGCTCGTTAATAACTCTATATCTGTAAATGGTTTTTTTATGTACGCTTGAATTTTAAATTGTTTGATATCTTTTTGCTCTTCATCATATATTTTTCCGGATACTATTATAATTGGAGTTAGTGTGCTTTTTTCAAGTTCTCTTATTTTTAAAGTAGTTTTATAGCCATCTAAACCGGGCATTATTAAATCCATGAGTATTAAATCAGGTTTCCATTGTTCGAATTTTTCAATGGCTTCATATCCATTGCTAGCTTTCTCCGTTTCAAATCCTACGTATTCAAGTATGTTCTTACTTAATAATATGTTGTTTTCGTTGTCATCAACAATTAATACTTTATATGACTTTGAAATATCCGCTATTCCAATTGGCAGTTTACTTTCTTTAGTATTGGTTATTGTTTCCAACCCTTCTTCATATTTAACTGTTAAACTGAAAACAGTTCCTTCCTCTGGTTTGCTGCTTACTGAAATATCCCCACCCATTAATTTTGCAAATTTTTTGCTTAATGACAATCCTAGTCCTGTGCCGCTACCTTGTTTTATCCCAGCACTAGTTTGCACAAATTGCCCGAACAAGTTATCTATTTCGTTTTCATCTATTCCTACACCAGTATCTTTTACTTCAACTACCAAATATTTATCCTCTATATTTTTGTATTCAATGTGTGAGTATATTGTAACACTTCCTTTTTCAGTAAATTTTATTGCATTTCCTATTAGATTTATTATAATTTGTCTGAACCTTTTTTCATCTATTATTATGTAGTCTGGTATGTTTTCGGAAGTTAGAAATGATAATCGAATTCTTTTTGATTCTGCTCTTTCTTTAAATAGTACTTTAATGTCTGAAAGTATTTCGTTAATATTCACATTTGATAAGCTTAATTGTATTTTTCCCGCTTCGATTTTTGAAAGGTCTAGTATGTCATTTATTAAACCTAATAAATGATTGCTGGCTTTCAATATGTAACTATTATATTCCCTTTGTTTTGGAGTCATATTTTTATCACGATCGTTCAATTGCGCAAACCCTATTATCGCATTTAATGGGGTTCTTATCTCATGACTCATATTTGCTAAAAATAAACTTTTTGAATGATTTGCGAAATTTGCAATCTCTGCCATATCTCTTGCCGAATTTGTTGCAGTTTTTTCTCGGCTTAAAGCTTCATCAAGTTCGCTGTTTTTTGTTTTTAATTCTATTGAATATTTTGCTAATGTAGCTTCTGCTTTCTTTAGATTGCTTATATCTACAAAGCTTTCTAATAGTTTTTGTTTTCCGTTTATTTCTATTAGTTTCGCTGTTTTTAAAACTGTTGTTTCACTCTTATCTGAACTGATTAATTGCCTTTCTGAATTGTCTAAGCTCAAGCCTAAATCACATACTGGGCATTTATCTTCTTCGGTATAACATAAAAACTGATGACATTTCTTGCCTATTATTTCTTCTGGCTCTAGTTTTATCATCGCTGCAGCCTGAGTATTTACTTCTTCAATTATTTTTGAAATGGGATCTATTATTATTATACCAACTGAAATATTTTCAATTAATGAGCGAAAAAAATGGGCGTTTTCTATTAAATTAATTTCATTTAGTTTTCTTTTTGTAATTTCTACTGAATAGCCTGTAGTTCCTATTATTTCATTATTAGAATCAAATACTGGAGCTTTATGTGTTTCGAACCATTTAGTTTCGTTTTTATTTGTTATTAGTTCTTCAAATATTTGGTCTTTACCGCTTTCAATTATTCTATTATCATCATCATTGTACTTTTTTGCAAGATCTGGGGGCCAAATGTCTTTATCTGATAAACCAATTAATTTCTCAATGGAATTTATCCCACTTGTTTCTAAAAATCTCTTATTAGCTTCCAAAAATTTACCCTCTTTGTCTTTTAACCAGAAAAGCCCTTGCTGGTTTTCTACTATTGCTGATAAATACGATTCCCGCAATTTTAAGTTTAAGTCGGATTGTAATTTATCTAAAAATAGACCTACCTGATTAGAATATAGCTCTACGTATTTTTGGTTGTCAAATTTTTCATGTCGATCAAATAAAAAGGTAAAGTCTCCAAATATTTTTTTTTCTTTTTGGATTTTGACAATTACAATTATGCCCAGATTGAAAACTTTGGCTACTAGATTAGTTATTCCTAAAGAAATTGTTGTTCCTGTTAGTTGTTGTAAATCTTCAAATACTGTCGTTTGTTGATCTTTTATTTTTGTAAAGCGATTAGGGTCGTGTTTCCATTGTTTATTTAGAATATCGAATCCTAAAATCTTGGCGGCTTTTTCAATATTCGGATTTACCCCTGAGATTCCTACAGTATTGAAATCAAGACTATCATTGCTAAATATATTTAATACAACATATTTAGCATTAGATAACACTAATGCAGTTTCTGTAATTTTTTTGTAATCAGCAAATTTACCTGAATAATTTATAAATTCTTCTGAAGACTTTATTATTACTTCTAATGGATTTGTATGTTTTTCCATAAAGGTAAACAATGAGTTATATCATTATTTACTAATCTTCGCCCAAGTATCCTTCAATCCTACCGTGCGGTTAAAAACCAATTTACTGGGTTTGCTTTCCTTATCGGTGCAGAAATACCCCAATCGTTCAAATTGATATTTGTCGCCTGGTTTTGTATTTGCTAGCGCAGGCTCAATATAAGCCGTTACCGTTTTTAGCGAGTCGGGATTGATATTTTCTTTATAGTCTTTGCCCTCTGGAACATCTTCGGGTGCAGCATTGCTAAATAACCTGTCGTAGAGTTGCACGTCGGCTTTTACTGCCTGCGCTGCCGATACCCAATGAATGGTTCCTTTAACTTTACGGCCATCAGGACTATTACCTCCTCTTGATGCGGGGTCGTGGGTACAATGAATGGTAGTTATATTTCCTGCGGCATCCTTATCAATATGCGTGCAGGTAACAAAATATCCATAACGCAAACGAACTTCTTTGCCAACTGATAATCTGAAATAGTTCTTCGGTGCTTCTTCCATAAAATCATCCCTTTCAATGTATAAAACTTTTGAAAATGGAACCATGCGAGTCCCTGCTCCCGCATCTTCTGGATTATTAACAGCTTCTAATTCTTCAACCATATTTTCAGGATAGCTGTCTATAATTAATTTAACCGGATTTAAAACAGCCATAACCCGCATGGCTTTCTTATTTAAGTCTTCGCGAATACAAAATTCCAATAATGAAACATCAATTACATTATCTCTTTTCGCAACACCAACTCGTTCTGCAAACTCACGAATCGATTCAGGGGTATAACCCCTTCTTCTTAGTCCGCATATAGTTGGCATGCGGGGATCATCCCATCCATTTACATAGCCTTCTTTTACTAATTCCAGTAATTTCCTTTTACTCATTACTGTATAGTTGATATTTAAACGGGCAAATTCAATTTGTCGGGGCCTCTTGCTTGTTTTGTCATCAATAATATGATCTAGATACCAGTCATATAAAGGACGATGTACTTCAAATTCAAGAGTACATATAGAATGTGTTATCTGTTCAATATAGTCGCTTTGTCCGTGCGCATAGTCGTACATTGGATAAATGCACCATTTGTCGCCGGTGCGGTGGTGCGACACTTTTCTGATGCGGTACATAATGGGGTCGCGCATATGCATATTGGGCGAGGCCAAATCGCCTTTGGCTCTTAATACTCTTGATCCATCTGCAAATTCTCCCGCTTTCATCCTTCTGAATAAATCAAGGTTTTCTTCTGCCGATCGGTTGCGGTATGGACTGGCTTGCATTGGTATCGATGGGGTACCTCTCGTTGCGCTCACTTCATCAAAACTTAAGTCGCAGACATAGGCTGTGCCATCCTGTATCATCTTTTCAGCCCAAAGATACAATTGATCAAAATAATCAGAGGCATAGCGTTCAATTGCCCATTCAAATCCCAACCAAGCAACATCTTCTCTAATGGAGTCAACATATTCGGTATCTTCTTTTACAGGATTGGTATCGTCGAAACGCAAATTGCATTTGCCTTGGTATTTTTTTGCAAATATCCATTGGGTTCAGGCGGAAAACGGGTAATGATTGCCTTATGTTTACCCGATGCCAAATCATTTTCAACAATTTCTTCTATAAAATGCAGGGATTTTTTTATTTCCTGTCCTGGGGTCAAATCAGCCTCTGTCATATCGAAATATTAAAATTGTAATTAAAAATACCGAATTTGCTACTATCAATCATACTTATGAATTATAGCCATACAAAATTATATTATTTGCAATAGTTTCATACTATCTCGGGACAAAAAATTAACTTTGCAGCAAAATTTCAGAAATGGCAGTGATTCGATTGGAATCCATGGAGTTTTATGCTTTTCATGGATGTTATAAGGAAGAAAAAGTATGTGGCACCCGTTTTATTGTTGATTTAACTGTCCGATTGGATGTTTCTGTCGCTGGTGCGACCGATCAGTTGATTGATACGGTTAATTATCAAACGCTTACCGAGATTGTAGCTGCTCAAATGAAATTGCCTTCTAATTTATTAGAGCATGTAGCAACGCAAATTTTGGATGAGGTGATGGCACGTTTTAGCGTTATACAGAGTTGTACGGTAAAGATTTCTAAAATGAATCCGCCCTTAGGAACCTATATGAAGGCAGTAAGTGTAGAATTAACTAAAAATAGTTTGGGTTTTTATGAGGAAGTATTTGACATATAGTTTTATAAAGAAATCTTTACTATATTTCTTGGCTTTTTTTGTTTCAGTTACGGTACTATGGGTTTTGATCCTCTCTTTTATTAATCCCCCTATTACATTTTTGATGCTTAAACGCAGTTATCAACAATTAATCGATAGTAAAAGGGAGGTTTATTTTTCTAAAGAATGGGTGTCAATCGAGAATATTTCACCCAATATGGTTCAGGCTGTAGTTGCATCAGAAGATAATAAGTTTTTGACTCATTTCGGATTTGATATGGAAGCCATCCGGAAAGCCAATCACAACAATAAAAAAGGTCGAAAGGTGCGGGGTGCTTCTACTATCAGTCAGCAAACAGCAAAAAATGTTTTTTTATGGCCCACGCGCAGTTATGTTCGAAAGGTTTTTGAAATGTATTTCACTGTTTTAATTGAAGTTTTTTGGAGCAAGGAAAGGGTAATGGAAGTATATTTGAATATTATTGAATTTGGTGATGGGGTATACGGTGTGGAAGCGGCATCGAGAAAGTATTTTAATAAGAGCGCAAAGAAATTAACCCGGGGTGAAGCGGCTCTTCTGGCGGCTATTTTACCTTCTCCATTAAAGAGAAATCCTGCAAAGCCGTCATCATACTTGTTGAGGCGACAAGCGCATATTCTTTCCCTGATGGAGAAAATTGGTCCGGTAGATTTTAAGTGATTATTACGAATTGCTTTTTGATAGTATTCTTTTAATCGATGCGGGGCTTACCATTCTAAATGTAATGGCCAATATGATGGAAAAAGCTATTACGAGGCCAATGAGCGCAAATCCTTGTTTTATATACATACTTGCTGCATACATAAGCAAAAAATGACTGGTGCCAAATAGGCTGCTTTTTATTATCATATCTTTTAAAGTAGCTCTATGAATATATTTTTTACTAAGATAAATCTGTAACAACAATGCAAATATTTGTGTAATGAGGCTGGTTATTGCTGCCCCTTTTACACCCAATAGCGGAATAAGAATCAAGTTAAGAATAACATTAATAGCTACACTGGCAATTGCTACATAATTTAGTAATCTCAGATTTCCTGACGCAGTGAGCAGGGTTCCAAAAATATAAACCAGACTGATACAAACAAATCCATACATCAAAATAGGAAAAATGCTTGCTGAGATCTGGCTGTTTTCATGATACATGAGCGACATGATAGTGCTGGAATTAAATAAGCAATAATTAGCCAATGATAGGGTAGGTATAAATATTAGATAAAATGCAATGGATAATAATTCTGAAATATCTTCTTTCATTTTCAGCATTTTTGAAAAAATTGGGAGAAGCAATTGTGCAAACAGAACGCCAAACATTGAAAAGGCATCAATAATCCTAAATGCCTGGGCATAAATGCCAGCTTGGGTAGCTCCCTGGGGTAGTATTCTTTCTAGCATTACGGCATCAATACGGTTGTATAATGCCATTAAAAGCACTAGCAATGCGAACGGATAACTATGCTTGAGAATTTTTTTATAATACCGCAAATCAATTGAAATAGCGTTTATGCGTGTATGATGCCATAATACCAAACTAACTATTATAAGTGTAACGACGTACGAAGCCGTTTGAGCCAAAATAAAATATTCTATGCTAAATCCAGTGTTGAAAGTATCAAAAATGAGGAAAGAGCAAAACACTATCATCAATAATTTATCTAATACAGAAAGAAGACTGTCCGTAAAAAAAAGTTGAAGTCCACTTATATTCGACCGGAAATAGAGGATCAGAGAATTAATAAACTGATTACCCACAATAATTGAAAGCAGCCAAATTTGTCTTTCTCCATAATTAAAAATAAGTGCAAAAAAGAAGCAGATAATAGCATATACGATGCCTAAAAGGAATTTAAGCACAATAATGTTCGATAAATAGTAATGCACCCTGTTTTTATTGCGTGAAATAGCCCTATTATTAAAATTGGTAATTCCTGCATCGAGGAGAATACTGAATACAATTGAAAACCCGGTGAGTGAAAAATACAAGCCATATTCAGTAGCTCCTGCCATATTTTGAATGGTACGGTCAATCCCAAAAAACCATAAAAGTTTGATTATCAGGTTTAGTATAAGAAGTAAAAACAGGTTGGAAAGAAATTTTTGAATCAAGGCTTTGCTATTTTTTAATATTTACTACAAAATAAACGTTATTTTTTTATTTCTTTAGGGTTTGAAAGCGAAAAAATGATAGTAGCTGTAAATACACGCTTATTAATTCGAAATAAACTTGATGGCATAGGATGGTTTTGTTTCGAAACCATGTCGAGGATAGCTAAAAACCATCCAGAACATAGTTTTGTATTTATTTTTGATAGACCCTATGATCCGGCATTTGTTTTTTCAGAGAATATAATTCCAGTAGTGGTAGGTCCACAGGCTCGGCATCCATTTTTGTTTATTCTTTGGTTTGAATGGTCGGTAAGCCGCGTTTTAAAGCAATATAAAGCCGATGTGTTTGTTTCGCCCGATGGCTTTTTATCACTCTCTTCAAAAGTTCCGTCGTTGGCAGTGATTCACGATATTAATTTTTTTCACCGTCCTAAAGATGTGCCTTGGTTGGTGAGAAAATATTACAATTATTTTTTTCCTCGCTTTGCCAGAAAGGCTAAAGGTATTGCTACGGTCTCGTCATATTCAAAAAAAGATATTAGCCATGCTTATGATATTAATCCGGACAAAATTGATATTGTGTATAATGGAGCCAATCTGATTTATAAACCCATAGGTGAGGACGAAAAAGAAAAAGTGAAGCAATTGTATGCAGGAGGAAAAAAATATTTTGTTTTTGTGGGAACCTTGCATCCCCGCAAAAATATCGCTCGGCTTATTACGGCTTTTGATTCTTTCAAAAGAGACAATCCCCAGCACGATTTTGCTTTGGTGATTGTGGGCAATAAAATGTTTTTAACTTCCGATATTGAGCGGGCTTTGTTGCAATCGACAAACCAAAATGATATTTATTTTACGGGAAGGTTGGAACCAAGTGAATTGGCAAGGGTTATGGCAGCTGCTTATGCCCTTACCTTCGTACCTTTGTTTGAAGGATTTGGCATCCCTATAGTTGAAGCCATGTATTGCGATGTTCCTGTAATCTGTTCCAATGTTACATCAATGCCCGAAGTTGCAGGCGATGCGGCTGTTTATGCCGATCCATATAATATTACTTCCATTGTTGATGCCATGTATGCAGTTGCTGAATCAAAGGCCTTGCACGATGATCTGATAACTAAAGGAAGGAAGCAGAGAATTCGATATACATGGGATCGCACTGCGCTGCATCTTTGGGAATCCATTCAAAAGATCAGGTAATGTTATTGCCATTTTTAAATCAATCGTTTATTGAAGCCGGAGTTGATGAAGCTGGTAGGGGGTGTTTGGCCGGGCCGGTATTTGCCGCCGCAGTTATTCTTCCTCAATCGTTTGAAGATCCGGGCTTAGACGATTCAAAGAAAATGTCGCATGAGAAAAGGTTATTCTTTCGTTCTTATATATTGAAACATGCCGCAGCTTATGCCATTGCTACTGCAACGGCTGAAGAGATTGATAAAATAAATATTTTGAACGCTTCAATATTAGCTATGCACAGGGCTATTGAAGCATTAAGCATGCAACCGGGCTTTCTTATTATTGATGGCAATCGTTTTAAACAGTTTAAAAATATCCCTTATCAAACCATTATAAAGGGCGATGGCAAATATGCATCTATTGCAGCTGCGTCTATCTTGGCAAAGACAGAAAGAGATTTTTATATGGAAAAACTGGCAGATGAATTTCCTATCTATAATTGGCAGAAGAATAAAGGCTATCCTACACTATTTCATCGCGAGCAAATAATTAAACATGGCATATCGCCCCACCATAGAAAAAGCTTTTGTAAAAATAATTTGCAATTACACCTAAATTTTTGAGGGATTATTGTTATTATTAAGTTGTTTTTTTTTATTATTGTGAATTAAAGCCCTTTGAAAATGAATCGTTTCCTATTTATACTATTATTGCTATACTCTGGTCGTCTAATCGCCGATGAGGGAATGTGGCTTTTGCCATTGATTCAGGAGTTGAACATCACCCAATTGAAGCAAAAGGGTTTTCAGTTGGAAGCGGAAGATATTTATAGTGTTAATAATGCTTCCATGAAAGATGCAGTAGTTCTGTTCAATGGAAATTGTACCGGGGAATTGATTTCAAAAGATGGATTATTAATGACCAATCATCACTGCGGATTTGACAATATTAGGGCATTGAGTAGTGTTGATAATAATATTTTAAGAGATGGTTTTTGGGCGAAGAATAGATTAGGCGAGTTGCCTTGCCCAGGACTAACAGTTGATTTTCTTGTCAGAATGAACGATGTAACGCTTGAAATAGAGAATAAAATAAAGAATGATACCTTAAACGTTCCGTTTAAAACCAAGTTAAGTAAAGCCAAATCAGATATTGAATTGACAGCTGTAAAAGGAACTAATTATCATGCAAAAATAGTAAGTTTTTTTAGCAAGAATAATTACTACCTGGTAATTACTGAAACTTTTTCAGATGTACGCTTGGTTGGAACACCGCATGAGTCTATTGCAAAATTTGGTGGTGAAATTGATAATTGGAATTGGCCAAGACATAATGCCGATTTTGCTTTATTTCGAGTATATGCGGGTAAGAATAACAAACCAGCTGATTATGATATTAGCAATGTGCCATATCAACCCAAACACTTTTTTCCTATTTCTTTAAAGCCGCTTCAAGAAGGCGATTTCTCTATGACTCTTGGTTATCCATTTTATACATACCGCTTCTTTACTTCTTATAAAATAAACGATATTTTACAAATACAAAATAAAGTATTTATTGATGTTTTTAGTGAGCAATTAAGTGTTTTAAAGCCGCGTATGGCTGCTGATGATGCAATCAATATTAAGTATTCTTCTGATTATGCGAGTGTTAGTAATCATTATTTGAATGCTATGGGCGAAAATAAAATAATAATGCAGCAAAAAATAGTCCAGAAGATGCAGGAGGAAGAAAGCCAGTTTGAGCTTTGGGCACAGTCTGGTGATTCATCAAGAAGAAAATATGCACAGGTAATACAACAGATGCGGGATAGCTATGATGGTAAATATGACTTAGGTTCAATGTATATTAGTGTGGCAATATTTAGTTCAATCAAACTATTAGATCATTTTGTTTATGATGTGTTTAATGCTATTTATGATATGCTTGAAAAGCCAGTTGGCACTGAAAAGGATGAGATGATTAAGGACATTTATACTCAGGCTCACAAATTCTATAAAGATTATGATCAGGAAACTGAAATACTGCTTACTGAAAAAATGATTCAGCTTCTAAAGGATAAAATGAAACCTGAAGATTTACCTGAATTCTTTAGTCAGATTGATAAAAAGCATAAGGGAAGTATTAATAAATACGTACAAGCATTGTATAATAAAAGTTTTTTTAGAGATAGCAGCGCTTTCTTTTCTTTTATGGAAAAGGCAAGTATTAAAAAGCTTGAACAAGACGCTTTCTGGCTGTTCTTTAAATCAAACTTTCGTAAATACAAGTATTTTAAGGATATGAATGTGCAACATATTCAGATAATTGAAGAGAATGAAAAACTTTTTATCGACGGCATGCGTTTGTTCAAGCCGCAAAGAGTGATGTATCCAGATGCCAATGCTACTATGCGAATGAGTTATGGAAATGTTATGGGTTTTTATCCGCGCGATGCTGTTCATTACGATTGGAAGACGAGTCATTATGGTTATTTGGAGAAGTACGAGAAAAATAATGAGTATTACGATTTGCCTCTCGAGTATTTAAACACATTAGAGCGTAAAGATTTTGGTAGCTATGCTATAAATGATACTCTTCCAGTTTGTTTTATTTCTACTAATGATATTACTGGCGGTAATTCTGGTAGTCCAGTAATAGATGCTCGTGGAGCAATCATCGGATTGGCTTTCGATGGTCATAAGGAAGGGCTTAGCGGTGATTTTTATTATAATGCCAATTCCCAAAGAACTTTAAATGTTGATGTACGTTATATATTATATATGGTAGATCATTATTATAAAGCATCTTATTTATTACAGGAAATGAAACTGTTGTATTAAACTATGCTGCCAGCCAAATACGATGTTACTATGTATACCGATGGAGCCGCAAGCGGAAATCCCGGTCCCGGAGGTTATGGAGTTATATTAATGTGCAATGGCCAATCAAAAGATTTTTCTGAAGGATTTAAACATACTACCAATAATAGAATGGAACTGCTTGCTGTTATTAGAGGTTTGGAAGAATTGAAAGTAGCCCCTTGTAATGTAATTGTATTTACCGATTCAAAGTATGTTTGTGATTCTGTTTCAAAGGCTTGGCTGTTTGGATGGGAAAAAACCGGATTTAAAGGAAAGAAAAATGCAGACCTCTGGTTGCGCTTTTTAAACTTGTATCGCAAACATTATGTTAAATTTCAATGGATTAAAGGTCATAATAATAACAAATGGAATGAACATTGCGATCAATTGGCGGTAAAGGCTTCTCGAGCTTCTAATTTAACTGTTGATTTTGAATATGAAAATCTTTAATTCTTAATTAATTAATATTCAATAATTTGTGTTTTTTTTAAGATTGTTTTGTCACTAAAAGACAAGAAAGAATTAAAAAATAATACAATTATCACAAAAATAATTAGTAATTTAGCATGGAATTTTATAATTTGCATAAAAAAATTGAATGGGAGCTTTGATGCAAGAAGCAGAAGTTATTCTCAGTTATAATGGTCAGTTTAATTTTGATAAAATTGGACATTTATTGAACAGCCTTAAAAACGAGGCCCTGGTTAGAGGTATTTCCATGCAGTTATATAAGAAGATTTTGTCGGTGATGATTGAATCACTTGAAAATATTTACAAGTACAGTGAATATTTTGAAAATGAACAGCAACTATTTCCAAAATACCTTCCTTACTTTGAACTTCGAAAGACTCATGGATTCGTTGAATTAATAACCTCCAATCCAATTCGCAATAAAGATGTTGAAAAATTGAGTGGAAAAATTGATTTGGTTAATAATTTAGACAGAGAAGGATTAAGGGATTTATTTAGAGTTACCTTAACTAATGGTGAGTTTAGCAAAAAAGGAGGTGCCGGTCTGGGCTTTATTGAAATGGCTAAAATTTCCGGTCAAAAATTAGATTATGAAATCACTCCCATCAATAATTCATTTTCGTATTTTACTTGCAAAGTACCTATATCATTGAAAAATTACAATAACTAAACCACAATGGAGCGATTGTTTTTACCTGAAACAGATTTTACACCTGAATTAATTCTTGATTTAAATAGTAAATCATTTTCGCTTAGTGGGGTGTCACGTCCAGAAAATGTGGTGCATTTCTATCAGCCTGCCATTAACTGGCTTAAAGAGTTGATAAGCGATTTAGAATTAGATCCAAAACTGAAATATGAATTGAATTCCATTGACCTAATATTTAAGCTCAGTTATTTTAATTCCGCTTCTTTTAAAATGCTTTTACATTTTCTTGAAATGATCAGAAATATTAAAGACCTGGGTATTGGTTTTAATATTCAATGGTTTTATGATGAAACGGATGACCAAATGAAGGAGGATGGAGAAGACCTTGCCGATGCAACCGGTTTACAGTTTGAATTTATACCTGCTTAAATCCTTATAATATGGGATTTGAATGTCCTCATTTATTGGAAGCCTACTGTGAGCTCCAAAAAGGAAAATGTATTCCGGCTATTGGCAAATGCGTGCTAAAAGGGAAAGTTAAAAGAGCAAAGGATTGTACTCAAAACGAAGATATTACTAAAGAATAATTTTTTTTATTTGCCAACCACAGGTCCATTTTTTTTATTGATATAAAATATAATCTGTATCTTTGCAACAATTATTTTAAAGTGAATTAAATGGATATTAAGCCAAGAAGAGTTGTTGTTACAGGAGTTTCAGCTATAGCTGCTGATTCTAAAAATGTAATGGAGTTATGGACCAATTTAAATAAGGCCCATCATTTTGTAGTGCCCATAAATGAAAAATTCGAAAAAAATTACAAATATAAAACTCGTTTTTACGTTCCGTTCCCTGAATTTAAACTTGATGATTATGGAATTCCTTCAAAAGCAGGAGTTTTTATGGAAGAAAATTCTAAAATTGCTGTTTCCTGCGCAAAGCAAGCTTTAGAAGATGCAGGTTTTAATATGCAACCAACCAGCAAAAATACATTCGATGTTCCTGGAATAAATGATGCTGGGGTAATTATTGGTATGTCTCTGGGCGCATTGCGTACAGCTTTTAATTCCGTTACCAGTCATATTTCTTCTCATCTTAATTTAGATGAATTCAAGGCCTTCCGTTTCAACCGCATGGTTATACCTATTACTATGGATAGTTGTGTTGCTGCATGGATTTCTATCTTATTCGGAATCAATGGCCCCGCTTTTTCACTTAATACATCTTGTGCTTCTGGTAATTATGCCATCGGCGAAGCATATAAAAAAATCTACTATGGCGAGCGCAAAGTTATGATTACCGGTGGCGTTGAATGTTTTAAAGATGATAATGGTAGCATCATGCGTGGTTTTGATACTTTGGGCGCTCTTACTCACTCAAGCGACGGAAAACCACAGTCTTTCTCAAATGATCGTTCCGGTTTTCTTTTTTCCGAGGGCGGTTGTGGGATGCTTATCCTCGAAGAGTATGAACATGCTTTGCAAAGAGGGGCAAAAATTTATGCGGAGATTGAAGACTGCTCTTTTACTTCCGATAGCAATAACATTGTTCAAATGGACGATGCCGGTACTCAGATCATGCAGGTAGTAAAGAATGTTTCTTCTAATAGAAAAATTGATTATTTTAATGCCCACGGAACTGCCACTCACTTGAACGATATGGTGGAGTCAAATATGATTAAGGAATTATTTGGAAATAAAGAAACTCAGCCTTATATCAATTCTACTAAAAGTATTTTGGGACATAATATCGGTGCTAGTTCTGCTATTGAAGCCATTGTTACAGCTATGTCCATTAAAGAACAACGCGTGCATCCAAATCTCTCCAATAATAATATCGATAATTTAAATGTTGTTACGGAGTCAATGCCAGCATCTCTACAATACGCTATATCTGCATCCTATGGTTTTGGTGGCCATAATTCGGCCATTCTTTTCAAAAAAGTATAAGGGCATTGAGGAGGCTTCCGGTTACCGGATTTCTTTTATTTCTTAGCTTTTTTTATGCTAAGCTTTTTGCAAATGATACCATCCAAATTAAAAAGGGCGTCACAGTTGGTGCTTTGCCTGTATTGGCTTACGATACCGACTTTGGTTTAAAATATGGAGGTGTTATTAATGTATTTCAGTTTGGAAAAGGTGAAACATTCCCTGATTATAAGCATTCATTTTTTTTAGAATTCAACAATACCTCCGCCCGAAGTTCAAAATTGCAATTCAGATATGATAGTAAATATTTAATTCCTTATTTTCGTTTTACATTTTCCGCTGGTATATTTAATGATAAAGCCATGAAATTTTACGGCTTTAATGGCTATCAATCTTATATTGATTACACCTTTTCTGAGCCGGGTAACTCTCATTATATTTCCAGCATGTACTATAAATACCAGCATTTAATGAAGAGGGTGAACGTTGATTTTATTACACAATCCGCTTCGCCATATAAATTCTTATTCGGTTCTGCCTTTTATAATTTTCAATTGTCATCGGTTGATGTGTCGTATTATAATAAGATGGGCGATAGCTTGCCTTCGCCTCACATTATACCTGGTTTGTATGAAAATTTTATTAATTGGGGCTTTATTAATGAGAAGGAAAAGAATGGAGGAAACTGCTTGCTTGTTAAAGTGGGTGGCGTTTATGATACCCGCGATTTGGAGCCAAATCCTATGAAAGGAATCTTTACCGAAGCTCTTATCATTAGTGGTTTACAGCTCAATCAGAAGTCTGCATACCTACAATTTGCCTTCACCCACCGGCAATACATTAAGTTGATGAATAATTGGAACTTGGCATATCGACTTTCTGTACAGCAGGTTATCGCTGGAATTATACCCTTTTACTTATTGCCTTATTTGCACTCCTCTCAAAGACAGCCAGTTGGTGGATTAGGGGGCTATTACACCCTAAGAGGTGTTGAGAAAAACAGGGCGGTAGGAAAAGGATATACTTTGATGAATTTGGAAAGCCGTTATGCTTTCTATCATTTTAAGTTTAGAAAAAATTATTTTTATATAGCTAGCAGCGTTTTATTCGATGTGGGTAGGATTATTTCTTATTATCCTTATCAAATTAATGATGCCCTGTCTGCTGACTGGTTTCAAAAAGGCAAAAATGAATCTTGGCATTCTTCCTCAGGTTTGGGATTGCATCTATCTATGAATCAATATTTTATAATAAGCTGTAATTATGCAAAAGC